>NZ_CDXDOS010000191.1:0-6675 GCF_978021245.1 Frankia sp. CoBUL1 | reverse complement strand
CACCCACCCGGCCGGAGTGGACCCGCGGACGGACCCGCGGATCGTGCGGCCTCCGAACCGACCGAGGTCGGTCCGTACCGGCTGGTGCGGCGTCTCGGCGCGGGTGGGATGGGGACCGTCTACCTGGGGGAGAACGCCGCCGGTGGTCTGGTCGCGGTCAAACTGATCCGGGCGGATCTCGCCCGGTTGGCCGAGTTCCGCAGCCGGCTCAAGCAGGAGGCCGACAACGCCCGGCGGGTCGCTCGTTTCTGCACGGCGGCGGTCCTCGACGTCGACATCACCGCCGATCCGCCTTATCTGGTGACCGAGTACGTCGACGGGCCGACGCTGTCCGAGGCGGTTGGCACGCGCGGCCCGTTGACCCCGGCGGAGCTTCATCAGCTGGCGGTGAGCATGACCACCGCGCTGATGGCGATCCACCGGGCCGGACTCGTGCACCGGGATCTGAAGCCGTCCAACATCCTGCTGTCCCGGCTCGGGCCGAAAGTGATCGATTTCGGTATCGCGCGCGCCCTGGACTCCGCGACGGTACTCAGCGGGGATCGCCAGCTCGGGACGCCGGCGTTCATGGCGCCGGAACAGGCCCTGGGCGAGCAGGTCACCTCGGCGGCGGACGTGTTCGCCTGGGGCGGTATCCTCATCTTCGCCGGGATCGGTCGTTACCCGTTCGGTAACGGCCCCGCTCCCAGCGTGCTGTACCGGACGGTCAACGATCTTCCGACGCTTGACGGCTTCGAGGACAGCCTGCGGCCCCTGGTCTCCGATGCGATGCGCAAGGCAGCGGCGGAGCGACCCACCGCCGAGAAGCTCTACGCGCGCCTTCTAGACCTACGTGTCGAAGCCCCGATGGCGGTCAAGGGGCTGTCCCTGTCCGAGGTGACCGCGCTGATCCGGCCGCTGAACACGTCCCCCGGCGGCGCCTCCGGAACGTCGGCGAGCGACGCCGACCTCGCGGGTCCGATCACGCCCGTCACCGGCCATCAGCCGATCGGACCCCCGCCGCCCGCGAACCTGATCTCGTTCCCGGGGCCGGGCATTCCCGGGGCACCAGCCCGGTCCGGCCCGTCGTCGGTTCCGGGCCCGACCTCTTCTCCCGGGCTCGGGTCGTCCTCGTCGGGGAGCGAGGCGTCACCGTCCGGGCCGGATGCCCGCTGGCGGCCGGGCGCAGGCTCGTCGTCCCTCGCCGATGCTCTGGTGACGGTCTGGACCGAGGACGAACACAGCCAGGACCCCGGGCGAGGAGCGTCCTCGTCGTCCTCGTCTCAGCGGTCGTCCTCGTCGTCGCGGAGGTCCCCGTCCGCCGCGCCACCGGGCGACCGGGCCCGCAACCGACGTCCGCTGATCATCGTTGCCCTGGTGGCCGCCGTCACCGTGCTCGTGACGACGGTTGCCATCGTGTCCACCAGGGGCGGGGGCTCGCGGACCGAGATGAGCGTGCCTGAGGCGGTCGCCGAACGGGCGCTGCTCCTCCAGGACGGCAACACGGGACTCGCTCGCCGGCTCGCGCTCGCGGCCTACCGCGCCGAGCCGCGCTCGGCCAGGACCCGGAGCGCGATGATCGCGCTGTTCGGTGCCGGGATCACCCCGACCACCATCCCCGTCGGGACCGGTGCCCTGCTGGCGCTCGCGGTGAGCCCGGACGGGCACTGGATCGCGGCGGGGAGCGACAACGGAACGGTCACGTTATGGGAAGTCGTCGGTCGGACCGAGCTGGTCCGGCGCACCTCCGTCTCGGTGCCGAGCCGCAGCTGGGTCGAGTCGCTGGCGTTCAACCGGGACGGTGGCCTGCTCGCCGCGGGTCATTCCGACGGCACAATCCGACTGTGGAACCTGCACGACCCCGAGCAGATGGTCCGATGGTCAACCATCCAGGCCCACACCGACGCGGTGAAGTCGGTGGCCTTCAGCCCGGACAGCAACACTCTCGGGTCCGCGAGTGCGGACGGCATCGTCGCGCTGTGGGACGTCACGGACCCGGCGCGTCCGAAGCAGCGCGTCCGGGCGGACGGTCAGACCGGGGGAGTGCGCTCGATGGCCTTCGCGCCTAACGGCACCCCGCTCGCGTTCGCTGGTGAGGACGGCACCGTCCATCTGTGGAACATCCGGGACGCGGCGCGGCCGACCGCGGGTGGAATCCTGCGCGGGCACAGCCGTGGGGTGCGGTCCGTGGTCTTCACCGGCGACGGAGGCGTTCTGGTCTCCGGCGGCGTCGACGCCACGGTGCGCCTGTGGGAGGTGCGGTATCCGGATAATCCCGCCCGTGGCGTCGCCACCGGCTCTCTGGGCGGGATCCAGAGCGTGGCCTTCGAGCCGGGTGCCGACGTCGTCGCCTCCGCCGGCGATGACGAGACGGTCCGGCTGACCGACATCTCCCGCCTGGACACGCCGATCCTGCTGACCCAGTGGCACGGGCACACCCAGCCGATCAGCGCGATCGCCTTCGTCTCCGGCACGGGCGTCGTCGTCTCGGCTGGTCACGACGGGACATTGCGGCTGTGGGACGCCGAGCCCGGCCGGCTCGCGGACACCGCGTGCGCCGATCCGGCGAACCGGATCACCGCCGGTGAATGGAGCACTGCCTTCAGAGATATGGGCTACCGGGCTCCCTGCGGCTGAGCTGACGACGGGTCGGCCGGTGGGGGCGGATGGTCCTGACGGCCTGGGCCGGCTCCCTCCCACCGGTACGACGGCCAGCGTCGACACCCGTCGGGCCAGTGACGAGGTCATCGCCGCACCCGTCGGTGGACTCGGCCGGAATCTCTCGACGTGGGGTCGCCGAAACCGCGACAAAATAGCGATGGAACCGTGACGTTGCGTTTACTCGCCGGCTATGCCGACCGGCCTAGCCGTGCCGGGTTGATCCGCCCGTCCAGAGAGGCCCGTCGGGCGGCCAAACCGAGCGTCGCCGGGCGCGATGCTGAACAGTGTCGAATCCGACCGTGTTGGGAGGCAGCGATGCTCCGTCACAGCTCGACGCCCGCGCATGTCGTGGCGCGCGATCTATCCGTTGACTACGTCACGGAGGAGGGGGAGCGAGAGGCGATCTCCGGCACACTCCGTTATGACCCGGCTGATCCCTTCGCCATCGAGTTGATCCTACGTCCCGGTGAAGAAGCCATCACCTGGATCTTCGCCCGCGCGCTGCTGGCCGAAGGGATCGAGGTTCCCGCCGGGACCGGCGACGTGCGCATCCGGCCGACGAAGTCCAGGGGGCAGTCTGTGATCATGGTATCCCTGTCCAGCCCGTCGGGGCATGCCGATCTCGAGTTGGCGAAGTCGAAAGTCACTGCCTTTCTCGCCGACTGCCACGGGCAGGTTCCAGCGGGGCGGGAGAGCAACGGCATCGACTGGGACAACGAGCTTCACATGCTGCTGCGCACTCGGAACACCTGACCGCTTCGGGTGTTCTCAAAGATCTCACCATGAACTCTGGTAATGACGATTCTGGGCGGGGTACCGGTCCGTTCCGCGGCGCGGATACGGGGAGCCGTAGCCGTCCCCCGCCCGTGTCCAGCGCGCCCGCTCAGAAGGTGTCGGGCGCGCCTTCGATCGGCTGCCAGACCTGAATCTCCGGGGGTCCCTCGACGCCGGCATCCCGCATGAGGGCGGCTATCTCAGGCTGATTGGTGAAGAACTCCTGGAACGCCTCCGTGGAATCCCATTCATCGAGGATGATGACCTGCCCGTGGCCGGCAAGGAAACGATGGTGCAAGGCTCCTACCTTTTTTGCCTGCTCGGCGATGGATGTGAAGATGTCTGCCTTCGATGCGAACAGCTGCTGAAGAGCGGCTGGATCGACTTTCAGGGTCACGGCGACGATGACACTCATTTTGAACCCCCCTTATGTTGCCTGACTCGGGCGACTGTAGCGCATCGTCTCAGGATCCGGAAGACGGCTTGTCTGCCTCCGGAGATGCCGCGGCGCCGACCGGCTCGGTGGTGCCGTGCGTCGAGAAACGTGGCTGGTCGGGGGTGGGCATGGTCGGGCTGGTCAGTGGTTCGTCCGTCAGTGGGCCGTCCGACGCCGGTAACCCGGCTGCAGTGCCGGGTTACCGCTGTGGTGGTTGGTGCCGGCGATGTCGGTGCCGGGGGTGACGATCTCGTCGATCGCGTCGAGTGTCGCCTGGTCGATGGTGATCTCGGCCGCCAGGAGGACGTCGTCGAGCTGAGTGAGCGTCTTGGGCCCGATGATGGTCGAGGTGACGGTGGGGTGGCTGTCGACGAAGGCCAGCGCGAGGTGGGTGAGGGACACGCCGGCCTGCTTGGCGAGGGTGGTCAGCTCCTCCACCGCGGTGAAGCGGTCGGGTGCGTGCGGGTCCTCGGAGAGTGCCTGACCCTGGCGGCGGCCGAGCAAGCCCTGTGACGAGTAGCGCGATCCGGCCGGAGCCTGCTCGCCGCGCCGGTACTTGCCGGTGAGCCAGCCGCCGGCCAGCGGGCTCCAGGGGATGATGCCGATGGTGTGGCGTTGGGCGGCGGGCAGGACGGCTTCTTCGATGGAGCGGGCGAAGATGGAGTACTGGGGCTGTTCGCAGACGAACCGTTCGCTGTTACGGCGCCGGGCGGCCCACTGGGCTTCGACGATCCAGTCGGCGGGGAAGGAGGAGGAGCCGAGGTAGCGGACCTTGCCGGCGTGGACGAGGTCGGACAGGGCGCCGAGGGTGTCCTCGAGGTCGGTGTCCCAGTCGTGGCGGTGGACCTGGTAAAGGTCGATGTAGTCGGTGCCGAGGCGGCGCAGGCTATCCTCGACGGCGCGGATGATCCAGCGCCGCGAGCCGCCACGGGAGTTGCGCTCGTCGCCCATGGGGCTGAAGCACTTCGTGGCAAGGACGATGTCGTCGTGGCGGGTCTTGATGGCCCGGCCGACGATCTCCTCGCTCTCACCCTGAGAGTAGATGTCGGCGGTGTCGATGAAGTTGATGCCGGCGTCGAGGGCCCGATGGATGATGCGTTCGCATTCGTCGTGGTCGGTGTTGCCGAACGCGCCGAACATCATGGCGCCGAGACACTGGGTGCTGACCTCGACGCCGGTCCGGGCGAGTTTGCGGTACTTCATGGTATGCGCGGCGTGGAAACCCCCGCGTCCACGCGGAGGAGGAAACGCCGCTCACCCCCTTTCGCATCAGGCCGGATAGAAGACGAGCCGTACTCGCCGGTGAAGATCCTGTGGAGATGGAGAGAGACCGAACCGACGGTAGTCGGTGGCGCATCCGTCGGGACCTCCCGTCGGGAAAAGAAGCAGGAACCCGGCCCGCGAGGTCCGGGAATCCCCCACCTGCGGACGAGGGAGGAAGCCAGCCTCGCGCCGACCATAGCGGTGGGAGCGCACTCGAAGTCAACCGGTCGGCAGGCATGGCCCGACATCAGCGGATGAGATCGGTGGCTATCTGGTCGGCGCGGGTGAGGTGATCCTCCACGGTGGTCAGCCAGGCGATCGGGCGGCTCGCGTGTGGATTGTGGTCGGCACCGGCGATCACCGCGAGATGGGCGTCCGGCACGGATCGGGCGAGCGTCTCGGCGGCGTCACGAAGACTGAAGTCCCGTTCACCGACGATGACGGTGGTCGGGGCGCGGATCTCGCCCAACCGGTCCGTGAGGGACGGATAGCTGCTCAGGTCCCGCCAGAGCGCGACGATCGCGTTCGGATCCATCCGGCCGAGCCCCGCCACCGCGCGGTTCCGGCCGGCGTGGACGGCCGTCGCGATCGCCGCCGTCCCTGCCAGCAGGACGGACACGACCCGCTTCGTGATCCCGCCCGTGCCCGTGGCGGGAGCGGCCGCGGTGTCAGCGAGAACCAGGGACCGCACCCGTCCCGGATGGTCGAGCGTGTAGCGCAGCGCCACCACCCCGCCCATCGAGTGGCCGATCAGGTGGACGGCGGGCAGCCTGAGCACGTCGACCACCGTCGCGAGGTCCGCCACCAGCTGATCAAAGCTGTAACCCGCTCGGCCCGTCGTGGCCCAGCCACTCGCGCCATGTCCTCGCTGGTCGTAGGCGATCACACGGCGGGACGTGGCGAGCTCCGGAGCCACCGCGGCCCAGTCCGCCGTGCTGCCGGCGATCCCGTGTAGCAGCAGGACCGGGATGTCGCCACCCCCGCCGCGGATCGTCGCCGGCCTGTCGTCCGACGTCATGGTCCGTGTCTCGTCCGCGATCTGTGTCTTGTCCGTGATCCGCGTCTCGTTCGGGGGACGGTCGTCCGCCCGAAGGCGGCCCGGGAGCGGGGGAGTCGGTGACCAGGGAATCTCCGGCGGGGGATCGTCGAGTGGGAAACCCTCTGGCCGTAGCTCTTCGATGTGCAGTTCCAGATGTTCCGGACCCGCCGCCACCGCTACCCGCCGCTCCACCGAGATCACCATATCTCCATGGTCGCGTCTCGCGGGGTCGGACAGCCCCCGATCGGGTGATCGGGGGCTCGCTGAGCAGGAGGCGAATCTTCGGCTCATGCGATGCGCCCGGGAAATCTCGACAACGCCGAGCGGAGCCAAGGCGTCCGACGAGGAATAGCCGGATCGGTAGTGACGAGTCATGCGGGCGCGTCGATCGGCGGAGCACGTGGATCGGGAGAAAGCGCGGATCGGGAGAAAGCGCGGACGGGAAGAACACCGGCGTAGAGGCCAGGGCTGCGCGAAGGTCGCGTGGTGTGACGGCCTGTTGCGTTAAGTGGCTATGAATTGG
>NZ_CDXDOS010000190.1:0-6745 GCF_978021245.1 Frankia sp. CoBUL1 | reverse complement strand
GCCCCGCGTGACGAGCGCCCCGGAGAGAACGCCCCCACGGATACCCGAGGATCCGGCGTGGCCCCGGGAGACGGCCCAGGTCCGCGGGAACGGGCGGAGAGACGTGACAACGCGGGAACCGCGGGACCACGATACGTGACGGCGGGGCCGGTCAAGGATGCTGACACGATCACCGTCGCCACCCCGATCGTGCGCGTGGACGAGGCTGCCGACCTGCTTTCCCGTACGATTGACGTCCTTGTCGTCGGGGGCGGCCCGGCCGGCAGCGCAGCGGCTCTGGGCGCCCTGCGGGAACGCCCGGACGCACACGTCGTCATCGCCGACGCCGCCGAGTTCCCCCGGGACAAGACCTGCGGTGACGGCATCGCCCCACACGGCCTGGACGTCCTGCGTGATCTCAGCGTGACCGATGCGGTCGCCGGGTACCAGCCGGTGGACCGCATGCGCCTGCGCACCCCAGGGGGCGCCGAGGTGGCCACTCCCTCGGCCCGAGCCAACTACGTGGTACCCAGGGAGGTCTTCGACGCCCGTCTCGTGGCCGCCGCCCAGGCACGTGGAGCTCAGCTGATCCGGCGGCGTGTGCGCTCCCTGGAGTTTACCGACCGGCCGCGCCTGGACGGTCGGGGACGGGAGCCGGTCGTCGTGGTCAACGGCTCGCTCACGGCGCGGGTCGTCATCGGCGCGGACGGCGCAAACTCCGCGGTACGCCGCGGGCTCGGGCTGCCGGGTAACCCCCCCGGGGCAATGGCGATCGCCGTGCGGGCCTATACCGACGTCGCCTTCGGCGACGGCCCCCTCGAACAGTTCATACACATGACCGACGAGGGTTGGCCGGCCTACGCCTGGTCGTTCCCGATCGGCGACGGCCGTGCGAACATCGGCTACGGGATGCTGCGGTCCTGGCTGGCCGGCGGGACGGACGGAACGAGTGCCAAGACCGTCCTGCGTCGCACGCTCGCCCGCATGCTGCCCGAGACACCGGCGCACCCGGCCACGCTGCGGGCCCATCATCTGCCGCTGTCGACCCATCGCCCCCGGCAGCCGAACGGTCCCGTGCTGCTCGCCGGGGACGCGGCCTCCCTGATCAACCCCCTGACCGGGGAGGGCATCTACTACGCGGTGCTGTCGGGGTCGCTGGCCGGGCATGCCGCCGTCCGCGCGGCGCACCCGGCCGCCGCGGGCCGGGTCTACCGACGCGCTCTCGACGCGGAGCTGGGACGGCATCTGCGGCACACGGCCCTGCTCGCCGGTCTCGCCGGGCGGCGCCGCACACTGATGGACGCGGCGGTGCGGGCCGCCCGCACCCGTACCGAGCTGTACGACATGCTCGTCGAGATCGGGCTGGGCCGCGGCACGATCCCGACGAGTTCCCTGACCCGTCTGGCGATGCGGCGCACCATGACCGGCCTGCGCTAACCCGTCACGGGCCGACGTAGGGAACGGCGAATGTGAGGATTATCATAGATACTCCAAACAGGAGGAGAATACTCACATCGAAGACCCGTCCTCGCACCGCCAGCAGGCCGATCCGCCGTGCCGGCAGCACCAGACGGGCCAAAGCGGCCATCACCAGGACCACGCCGACGACCACCATTCCTCGGCGCCATCTGTCCTGGAAGACCAGCATCAGCCCGACGGTGACCCCGGCGAGCACCAACGCGAGGGTGGCCTCCTGCCGTAGCCAGCCGCCGATCCCGCCCCCGTCGCCACGCCTGCCGGGCCCGGCAGGCCCGGGCCCGGCGGATGCGCCGGGCGTGACGGGTGGCGGCGGGGAGGCAGCTGGGACCGGTGTTCTCCGGGATCCGGAGATGGTCCCTGCCACGGGTGGCCCAGGCTCCGCACCGACCGCCGGCTTCCGGTGCTCCCCGAGGCCGACCAGCGGGGAGGACACCGAACGCCACGGGTCGTGCGATGGGATGCCGTCGCCCGCGACCCGCTCCGGTGGGGACGATCCGGGCTGACCCGGGGCGGCCGGCGGGGCCGGTGTCGGCGGAACGGGACGGTCGAACCGGCGCAACCCGCGATACTCGGCAGGAAGGCGCTCGTCACGATCCTCGCTCGGACGGAAGACGTCAACGCGGGCGGTGCCCGGCCACGACGGACGCCGCCGGTCCGCTTCCGCCCCAGCGCGGCGCGGCGGCAGCTCTGCCCGCTCCGCCCGGGGATCGGGCGCCTCATATCCGCCGGAATATCCGCCGGATCGGTGCCGCCCCCCCGGCCCGGGGCGGCCTGGATCATCCCCGGGTCGAGCCGGGCCAGAGCGGCGCACCGCGTCGGTCACCCTCGCCTCCGGCAGCGGTCGAGATCTCCTGCTGGACAATGGTCCCGTACGGGACATGGTGGCGTCCCCGCCGCCATCGGCGACGACTTCCACCCGGGTGCAGGATGCATCGAACACCAATCCAACCAGGGCATCGGTCCTTACGGACATACGGTAGGCCGCCTGCAGCATCGGCGCCCACCGGCGCACGGGCGCACGCCGGGGCGGCGCACGGGTGGCCCGGGTGAACGGCCGGCCCGTCGGGCGGCGGATCCTCCACGACGGTGATCTGCTCGATGCCACGACCTGCTGAAGCGGGGATGACCTCCCTATATCACATGCCAGCAACCAAGGATACGATTACCCCATCCGAACACATCACGCGCACAATATGCAGCACCCCCACCTATAGGCATCATGCAGGCTTAGGGCAGACTTCCGGCCGCAGTGCCCAAGTGGGATGGAGCGTGACGTGACAGACGAATCACCACACAGCAAGAAGCTGCAGGAACTGATGTTCCGGGCCTGGGAGACCTTCGGGGACGCCCGACACCTGGACAGCGACGACCGGGTGTTCGTCCAGGCGCTGGCGAGGCAGACGGCGGATCGGATCTCGGTGCTCTACGGCGCGAGCTGGCGCGACGCCCTGGACTGGGTAGCCCAGCGCTATGTGCCGAACGGCGACCAGCCCGGCGGTGCGCTCGCGGCGGCGGCCAGCCCAACGGCAACGACGTCCAACGGCAGCGCCAGCGGGCGCCGGGGCTCGGCGGCCGCGGAGGCGAACGCCGCCTCGTGAAGTGAGGGCACCGAACGGCGCACGGCGCCGTTGGGCGGCACCACGGACGAACCACCAGAGCCACCAGAGCCGGTCGGAACATCGACCGAGGCCAGCCTGCCGGCGGGTCGGGACAGAACGTCCGGGGGCAGACGACCGGGCACCGATCAGCAGTCGTCCGATCCGCCATGGCCATCCGATCCGCCATGGCCATCCGGAGCGGACGGGAGGCCGGCCCGGCGCGGCCAGATTATCGCTGTCCCAAGCCGATCATCGATCTGACAGCGATCATCTACCGGAGGTCGACCGGCATCCCGGACGCCTGCCCAGTGCCCGACCGGACACGCGCGCCGACGGGCCGGGGGCACCCGGCGCCGTGGCGAGCACCGGGACCGGGACCGGGATCATCGGCGACACCGTGGAGCCGGCTCCTTCGATCGAACTGGAGTATCGGCGTACGGACGGGCATCTGCGATGGGGCCGCCGATTCCGGTGAAGACATGCGCCGGTGAAGACATGCGTGCCGGGGCCGCCGACGACCTCCTCGACAAAGGCTTCGGCCGATGGCTGGCGGAACACACGCCGGTGCCACCGGCCTGGGTGGCCCGTTGTCAGTGCGCGAAGTGGCGGACACCGCTGAAGTAGAGCGTGACGCCAGCCTCCCGGGCAGCCGTGATGACGAGCTCGTCGCGCACCGACCCGCCCGGTTCGACCACGGCCCGCACCCCTGCCTCGGCGAGCACCTCGAAACCGTCGGGGAACGGGAAATAGGCGTCGCTCGCGGCGACAGCCCCCTTCGCCCGGTCCCCTGCCCGGGTCACCGCGAGCCGGGCAGCGTCCACCCGGTTCACCTGGCCCATCCCGACTCCGACGGTGGCACCGCCGGACGCGAGGAGGATGGCGTTCGACTTCACGGAGCGCACCGCCCGCCAGGCGAACCGCAACTCGGCCAGCAGGGCCCCGTCCGCAGGTGATCCCGCCTCCAGCGTCCATCCGGACGGCTCGTCGCCCGGCGCATCGACGGCGTCCCGCGACTGCAGGAGCAGGCCTCCGCTGATCTGGCGCAGTTCGATCCCGCGCTGGTGCGGCGGCGGCGGGCACTCCAGCAGCCGGATCGACGGCTTACGAGAGAGGATCTCCACCGCGGCGGGTTCGTAGGCCGGTGCGACGACGACCTCGGTGAAGATCTCCGCGATCTGTTCGGCGAGCTCGCCCGAGACCGGACGGTTGGTCGCGATCACCCCGCCGAAGGCGGAGACCGGGTCGCAGGCATGCGCCTTGCGGTAGGCCTCGGCGATGGTGGCGCCGATCGCGATGCCGCAGGGGTTGGCGTGCTTGATCACGGCCACGGCGGGCTCGGTGAAGTCGAACACCGCTCGGCGGGCGGCGTCGGTGTCGGTGTAGTTGTTGTAGGACATCTGCTTGCCGTGCAGCTGACGGGCCGAGGCGAGGCCGGGCCGACCCCCGGCGTCGCTCTCCACGTAGAGCGCGGCGCGCTGATGGGGGTTCTCGCCGTAACGCAGGACCTCCGTACGGTGCCACTGCGCGGACAGCACGTCGGGCCATCCGCTCTCCCGCGCCACCTCGTCCGGCGCGACGACGCCGGCGAACCACGAGGACACGGCGATGTCGTACGCCGCGGTGTGGGCGAACGCCTTCGCGGCGAGCCGGCGGCGAGCGGGAAGATCATATCCGGATCCGCTGACTGCGGCGGCCAGCTCGGCGTAGTCGCCGGGTGCGACGACAACGGCGACCGACGCATGGTTCTTCGCCGCCGCGCGGATCATGGCCGGACCGCCGATGTCGATCTGCTCGATCGCCTCGTCCTCGCTCGCACCGGCGGCGACTGTCGCGGCGAACGGGTACAGATTGACGACGACCAGGTCGAACGGAGCGATGTCGAGTTCGGCCAACACCGCGGCGTGCTCGGCGTTACGCAGATCGGCCAACAGACCGGCGTGCACGTGGGGGTGCAGCGTCTTGACGCGACCGCCCAGCACCTCCGGAAACCCGGTCACGGTGCTCACCGGTGTGACCGCCAGCCCGTGACGGGCCAGGACGTCGGCGGTTGAACCGGTCGAGACCACCTCGACGTCGGCTGCAAGGAACGCCTCCGCGAGGATGTCGAGCCCGCTCTTGTCGTAGACGCTGACAAGCGCCCGTCGCAGCGGCCGCCGCCCGGTGGGGACCACTTCGCCGGGTTCGGATCCGCGGACAGCCCCGCCCTCGCCGGCCACACCTTCGCCCGATGACGTCATGATTCCTCCTGTACCCAAACTTCTGCCGATGCGGGAGACCCGTGCTCGCCCCGTCGATGTCCGGCCGGGGTCGAGTCGCCGCTCCCGGCCCGCACGATCCCGCCGATCGTCGCGACGAACAGTCCTCGCTCGACGCTCTGGATCCGTGCATGAAGTGTCTGCTCGGTATCGCCTGGCTCAACCGGCACCGCCCGCTGAGCGATGATCGGACCGGTGTCGACGCCTTCGTCGACCCAGTGCACCGTCACCCCGCTGACCTTCACCCCGGCGGCCAACGCGTCACGCACCGCGGTGGCTCCCGGGAAGGCAGGCAGCAGCGACGGGTGGGTGTTGATCGCCCGGAACCGGCCGATCACCCGGGCACTGAGAATCTTCATGTAACCCGCCAGGACCAACAGATCGGGCGCGAATTCGGCGATCCGCCCGGCCGTCGCGGCGTTGAAGGCATCCCGGTCCGGGTGGTCCTCGAGACGAACGGTGAACACCGGGACCCCCGACGCCCGGGCCCGCCGTTCCGCTCCGGTGCCGTAGCGGTCGGTGCCGACCGCCACGACCGCCGCGCCGAACCCGGGGTCCGCGGTTGCGTCGAGGATCACCTGCAGGGTGGTTCCCGCTCCCGAGGCGAGTACGACGAGACGAGCAGACACAGACACACTCCGTAAGCAGGATCAGGCGACGCGACGAGCCGCCCGCTGCGCAACCGCCACCTGCGGACGACGGCGGAACAATGGCCGGTCCGACTGTACTGACTCGACCAGCTCCGCCGCTCCCCACCGGAAACGCGCGCACCGGCGCCCGCCGGGCGCGGCCCGCCAGGCGGCCACCCGAGCCCGGGACTGCCGATCATGCCGCCGGGACCCATCCGGCGAGGAGATTTGCCAGCCACGCGTCGAGGGCCTGGGCGGACGGGACCTCGCAGGCCGCCGGAGACGACAGCCTGTCAGCCAACGAGCACAGCCCCGCACACCCGTCCTCCTCCGTGCCGCCTGCTGCGCAGGTGCACCCGACGGAGGCTGCGGGGCCCGCCCCTCCCTCGAAGCCCTCGTCGGGTTCGCCGTAGTCCCGCCCGTCCAGCAGATCACCCGGCCGGCACAGGTAGAGCTCAGCCAGCCGTGACAGGACCTGCGTGGAAGGCGCCCGGCCGCCCTTGGCCGGCCAGCTCTCCCAGTACGAGAAAGTCTTACCGGTCTTGGCCAGCCCAGAACCGGGCCACCGCTCGTTCCAGCGGCGTGCGGCCTCCTCCTGCGTCCAGCCGTGCGCGAGGCGGAACGCGACGAGCGCGCTCAGGTGATGGCGGGCCTGCAGTCTTCGGGCGATGCGACGATAGGACCAGCCCAGCTCCCGCAGGCGGAGTGCTTCAGCCCGGATACGGGCGACCGTGACCGCCACGACGACCTCCGTGAAGATGATCCAGTGCGGTCACGGTAACCGGCTGCGCGGACAGTTTTCGGA
>NZ_CDXDOS010000189.1:0-6803 GCF_978021245.1 Frankia sp. CoBUL1 | reverse complement strand
TTCGGATGACTGGTCACGCGAAGTGGCGTTCGTATCCCCTTCCCAACGTGACCAGGCCACCCGCGACGTGGAACTCCCCCCGCGCCGGGCCGGCCGGCGTCGGACGCACGAGCGCTCTCGGCCCGGTGTCATCTCCTCGGCCATGTCGGTTCCTCGGCCATGTCGGTCCGGCTCGGGCTTCCCGGCAGGCCGAAGAAGCAGGGTGGTGCATTGCTGGAATATGGCCGTATGGCCCTTTAGGGTATTTTTGAATGATATGCCGCAAAGATCGGACCGGGGCCGCCGTACTTCCGCATCCGCAATGCCGGTGGGAGAGTGCCGCCCATGACAACGCACCCCGTTCATCCCGTTCAGGAGGAACGGCCCTCCCAACGGACGATCATCCGCCGGGATTCGCCGATGGGCCTGGCAGCGGACCTGTCGGTGGGCCTGGCAGTGGCGGGCCCCACCACCCCCTACCAGGTGACCACCTCCAGGCGACCACCTCCGCCGGGAGCGCGGTGAGCTACTCCTGCGCGGTGAGGGCGTGGGTGGCTGCCGCGGCAACGGCGGGGGCGAGCCGTGGATGGTCGAGGGGAGGCAGCACGCTGCCGGGCGGCGTCTGACCGACGAGGGCGTGCACGGCGGCGAGGCGGGCAGCGGGGGTGACCGGGCGGCGAGTGGTGACGACCGCCCGCAGCAGTCCGGGCAGCGCGTGCAGCGGACGCGGGCCCGAGGTGGCGCGGGCCAGCGGAGGGGGCGTCTCCGGGCGGATCCGCAGGACAGGAACGCCCTTGGGCGGCGCCGCCAAGCCGATCAGGTCGACGATCAGATCGAGTTCGGGGGCGAGCAGGTGCAGCGGCTGGATGCCGTAGTCGACCGGATCGTAGAGGGTGATCTCGTGGAGGCCGACACCGATCAGTAAGCCGGCGAGATCGCCGCCCCGAGCCGGGTCCACGACGGCGACGCGGGCCCGCCCCGGCGCGATGTCACGCGCCCGGAGATGGTTGAGGACCGCGGCCGCGGCTGCGACGGCGAGACCGTCGTTGACGGTGTCGAGCAGCAGATGCGGGGCGGCGGACCGCAGCGCGGCGCGGGCGGCGTCGATGCGGCGGACATGCGTGTGGACCAGGACGGTGGCGGCGAATCCCGGAGCGATCATGCCGATCGCCGCGGCGAGCTCGGCGGCGGTACGGGCGGCGATCGGCATGGGGA
Source organism: Frankia sp. CoBUL1 (assembly GCF_978021245.1). Lineage (NCBI taxonomy): Bacteria > Bacillati > Actinomycetota > Actinomycetes > Frankiales > Frankiaceae > Frankia > Frankia sp. CoBUL1. The sequence continues at coordinate 5,609 of NZ_CDXDOS010000189.1, read as the reverse complement.
TGACGTCGAACCCGGTCGCCCGGTGTAGGTGGACCGCCTGGGACTCGACCGCTGGCAGGGCCGCCTCGGCGGCCAGCGGCTCAAAGTCCAAGACGGCGCTGCCGTCGGTGAGCAGCGCCACTCGGCGTGGCCGGCCGGTGAACCGGTCGGTGTGCGTCGGGTGCATGGCCAGATGGCTGATGACGCGGCGGTCGGCGTCAGCGTCCAACAACGCAAGATCGTGACCGGTCGTGACCGACGCGCGGAGACACTGGGCGAGTTTGCCGGTTGACGCGACGGTGAAGACGGGATCCTCGGTCTGCAACAGGTCGGCACCCAGCCGCTCCCGTAGCGCCCGGACCAGCCAGGTCAATGTGGACCCGCTGTCGGCATCCAACGTGATCCGCCGGCCGCCCCCGGGATCCGGCTCGTCCGCGTAGCACGTCACGGGGCCGGGGGCTGCGGCGACGACCGCCTCGATGATCATCGTGGCCCGGTGCGGGACGCGGACCGTGACGCTGTAGGCGGGGTTGACCCCGGCTGAACCGGCCGGACCGGCCGGACCAGGAGGCGTCACGCCGGCTCCACCCGTGCCCGACTCCGTCCGGTGCGCGCCGGTCCCCCAGTCGGTCCCTCGGCGGGGCGCCCCTCCGCGGGAGTCCCACCTGCGGGAGTCCCGGGCATCGGTCCACCACATTTCATGCTCATGAGGAGCTTGTCTCCGCTTCGCGCAACTCGGCCAACAGCCCGGCCTGCCCGGCCGCCATCTCGGTCAGAATCCGCCGGGCCGCGCGCATCAGCTCCGCCACGTCCCCGCCCGCGAGCGCGTACACCACCGTCGGGCCGTCCCGCGTCGCGGTCACGATCCCGGACCGGCGCAGCACCGCGAGCTGTTGGGAAAGGTTCGACGACTCCACCTCGATCGCGGCCAGGAGATCCCGCACCGGCATCGGCCCGTCCTGCAGCAACTCCAGCACCCTAATTCGCACCGGATGGCCAAGCATGCGAAAAAACTCCGCTTTAGCCTGGTACAGCGGAACCCGCCTCGTCACGAGCCACCTCCCGTCGACCCCACGCAGCTCCGGCCGAGGCCTACCGGCCGAGGTACCGGCCTGGCCGGAGTACCGGCGACCGCCCACCCAGAGATCACGCCGGCACGGTGAGTAGCGCCACGACCCGTTCGCGCCCGATGGCGACCTCCCCGCCAGTTACAGAATTTATCAACTGTTCGTTACCACACTTCGGAGTCGGGAAACAGCTCTTTATCGCACGGCACGGCTCTACGGGGCCGCTGTGTCCGAGATCTCGCCCACTCCATACTTTTTAGTATGTAAATTGAAGAAACCTTCAATTTTTCATCCCAGTATACGGGAGGATCGGATCCGCATCGAGACGACGACGGGGCAGGCCGAGGACTCCCGACCCCGCTGCCCCGCCCCCATAAGGACGGCCCCGTCACGCTGGCCCAGGCCACTCGGCCGGCTGGAACTCGGCCGGCTCCTGCCCGGCCGGGCCGATATCGAGAGCATGCGCCGCCAGCCAGGCCGTGACCTGCTCGCGGGGATGACCGTCGCGGTGGTCGCGCTGCCGCTCGCGCTGGGATTCGGGGTCTCCTCCGGCCTCGGCGCGGCCGCCGGGCTGGTGACGGCGATCGTGGCGGGTGCTCTCGCGGCGGTCTTCGGCGGGTCGAACCTGCAGGTGTCCGGGCCGACCGGCGCGATGACCGTCGTACTCGTGCCGATCGTGCACCGGCACGGGCCGGCTGGTGTGCTGACCGTCGGGCTGCTAGCCGGGATGATCCTGCTCGCGCTCGCGGTCCTGCGGGTCGGCCGCTCCGTGCGATATGTGCCGGCGCCCGTGGTGGAGGGATTCACCGTCGGCATCGCCGCGGTGATCTTCCTTCAGCAGGTTCCCTCGGCCCTGGGGGTGCGCGCCCGAAACGGTGACCGGGTGACCGGCGTGGCCTGGGCGGCCGTGGCCGACTTCGTCCACCGGCCGCACTGGCTCGCGCTCGCGCTCGCCGTCGGCGTCGCGGCGACGGTGCTGGTCGGCGCCCGGCTGCGGCCCACGGTCCCGTTCTCGCTGCTCGCCGTGGCCCTCGCGACGGCCCTCGTCACGGCCCGCGAGTGGGACGTCACGACCCTCGGCGCAATCCCCGCCACCCTGCCCGGTCCCTCGCTCGGCTTCCTCGACATCACCGCGATCCCGACGCTCGCCACGGCCGCCGTCGCCGTGGCCGCGCTCGCAGCCTTGGAGAGCCTGCTCTCGGCCAGTGTGGCCGACGGGATGACCGTCGGCCAGAACCACGACCCCGACCGGGAGCTGTTCGGCCAAGGGCTGGCCAACCTCGCCGTCCCGCTGTTCGGCGGGGTGCCCGCCACCGGCGCGATCGCCCGCACCGCGGTCAACGTCCGCTCGGGTGCCTCGTCCCGGCTCGCCGCCCTCGCGCACGCCGTGGTCCTCGCCGGGGTGATGCTCGCCGCCGCTCCCCTGGTCGCGCGCATCCCGCTCGCCGCGCTCGCCGGTGTTCTGCTCGCCACGGCGGTGCGGATGGTCGAGGTCTCCTCGTTGCGCACCCTCGGCCGTGCGTCACACTCCGATGCCCTGGTCATGGCGCTGACCGCCGGGGCGACCCTGGCGCTCGACCTCGTCATCGCCGTCGTCCTCGGCCTCGCGGTCGCCGGCGCCCTCGCCCTGCGCGCAATCGCCCGAACCGCGCGGGTCGAGGAGGTGCCGCTGGACCCCGGCGATCATCGCGATTCCGAACACGCGCTACTCGCCGAGCACATCGTCGCCTACCGTATCGACGGCCCCCTGTTCTTCGCCGCCGCCCACCGCTTCCTGCTGGAGCTCACCGAGGTGGCCGACGTCGAGATCCTCATCCTCCGGCTGTCCCGGGTCAGCGCCGTCGACGGCACCGGCGCCCTCGTCCTGCGCGACGTCATCGACCGGCTCGAACACCGCGGCGTCAAGGTGTATGTGTCGGGGCTGCGACCCGAGCATGCCAAAGCGGTGGCCGCCGTCGGTCTGGTGGACCGGCTGCGCGGCCAGGGACGCCTGTTCGACTCCACCCCGTCGGCCATCCAGGCCGCCCGGGACCATCTCCACCACACCGGCGCCCTGGCCGCCGTCCCAACCTGAGCCCACGCGGCGCTAGTCGCGGTCACGCGGCTCGCGACGCAGCCCGCCCCGCAGGGGACTCTGGTCCCACCAGTCGGAGGCGGCGATCGACATGACGGATGTGCCCCAGGGGAGGCTCGTACAGCATCCACGCAAAACCGGGCGAAGGCGAGCCTGGTGGTTTCGGCTCGTGTACCTGCGGCTATCACGCCCAGTGACGGGCCCCGGTCGGTAGCGGCGCGGGCGCTGGCCAAGGCGGGTGCCTGATGGCCGCCGAGGGCACGGCCATGGTGGACGGTCCGGTTGTGGTGCCGTCGGCGGCGGGACGGGACGTGGCGGTCACTCTCGTCACCGTGATCATGGTTGTGGTCGTCGGGCTGACGTTCGCCTTCGGGTTCGGCAACGTATTCCAGCTCGGTCTACGTCTCGGGGTGCCAGTCTGGGTTGCCCCCTTGGTGGCCCCTGCCGTCGACTTGTCCGTGGTGGGCCTTTTGCTGGGGACACGGCAGCTGGCGGTGCAGGGCGCGCCGGCTGAGCTGCTGCATCCGGCTCGGCGGCTGTTGGTGTTCTCCAGCGTGGTCACACTGGCGCTCAATGTAGCTGAGCCGGTGATTGCGGGGGACTACGGAAAAGCCGCGTTCGATGCTGTTGGTCCGGCGTTGCTTATTGGTTGGTCTGAAGTTGGCCCAGGGCTGTTGCGTGCGATGCGCCACCCCACCACCTTCCACCCCGAAGCACAGGACGTCACGATCCCTGCGTCCGCGTCCCGGCCGGCAGAGACCGGTGGGGCAGCGGTGCCCACCGCCGTGCCTGCGCCGTCCGGAGGTGAGAGCCCGCGGGCCGAGGTGGTGGCGGTTCCTGCGCAGCGCGCTCCCGACCGGCCGAGCACCGTGGTCCTCGACGGGTCGTTGTTGGAGCGGGCGCGCCGGGAGGATGCCCGCTACTGGGAGGAGCACCGCCGTCCGATCTCCTCGGACGAGCTGCGCAAGCGGCTGAAAGTCGGCTCGAAGCGGGCGCGGGCCCTGGTCACGCAGCTACGCACCGAGGCCCACCGGGTGTTGGAAGAACACGCCCCCACCGCCGACCTCCCCGAGGTCGGTACTGGCGCGCTCGCGTCGGATGCCGACGACGGGGTCGCGGACGTGGTGGCTGCGGCGGTCGGGCCGGATGACGTCGACATGGTTGATCTCGGTCCGGTGGAACCGGCCGGGACGGGTGCGCTGGCCGCGGTCGGATGACGGCCTCCGCCCCGACGGGCGGGACGGGGGTGGACCTCGTGTGCTGGCGGGCGGCGTGTCCGGGCACGGACGCGTCCGCCCGCTCGCCCCCCGGCCCGGTCCCGGCTGTCTGCCCCTTCTGCCTGTCTGTTCGTCTGCCTCCGTTTGCATGATCAGCCTTTTGGGAGACCCTCGACGTGATCACGAATCCTCCGCAGCAGACCTACCTCGGCCGCCGTACCTACACCCGACCCAGCGCCCGCGTCGTGTCCAGCGCCGAGCACCAGCTCTGGCTGGTCCGCCACCTCACCCCCCGGGACCGGTGGATCACCCGGATGATCCACGAACACCGGGTGCTGACCACCCACCAGATCGTCGAACTCGGCTGGATCAACCGCCGGTCAGCGAACCTGCGCCTGCTGGAGCTCTACCGCTGGCGGATCCTCGACCGCTTCCAGCCGCTCGCGGTCAGCGGCCTGTCACCCATGCACTACGTCCTCGACGTCGCCGGCGCCGCCGTCCTCGCCCACGAAGACGGCCTGGACCCGAAGAAGATCGGCTACCAGCACGACCGGGCCATGGGCATCGCCCACTCCCTGCACCTGGCCCACCGGGTCGCGGTCAACGGCATGTTCACCCGGCTGGTCCACCACGCCCGCCAGCCCGACGCCACCAGCCGGCTGACGGCCTGGTGGTCGGAGGAACGCTGCGCCCGCTCGTTCGGCGACATCGTGCGGCCCGACGCGTACGGCAGGTGGGCGCAGGGCCGCGCCGAGATCGAATGGTTCCTCGAACTCGACTTCGGCACCGAAGCACTCCGCCACCTCACCTACAAGATCGACGCCTACGACCGGCTCGCCAAGGCGACCCGGATCATCACCCCGGTCCTGATCTGGACCACCACCCTGCGCCGCGAAGCCCGCCTGCGTGAGGTCCTCGCGGAGGCGCTGCGCAACCTTGACGACCCGGCGCGGGTACCGGTCGCGACCACGGCCGCGGACCTCGCCGAACCCGACCAGCATCTCGACGCCACCCTGACCCGCTGGCTACCCCTCACCCAGCCCGGGACCGGTCGCCTCAGCCTGGGCCAACTGGCCGGCCTCTGGCCCCCCAACGCCAAGCCCAAGACCAACAGCTCGGCAGTTGACATGGACGTCGAGCGTCCGACACGGCTCCACCCACCCGAGCCGATGCCACCCACAGGCCCGGATCCCCAGCAGCGCGCGGCCTAATGAGAGCTACCGGGTCGCCGTAGGGCAGGCTCGGTGCCGGTAGCCGCCGGCAGGTGAGCAC
>NZ_CDXDOS010000188.1:0-6833 GCF_978021245.1 Frankia sp. CoBUL1 | reverse complement strand
GCGGTCAACGCCTCCCCCGCCAGCCACCCCACCGGCTCGTCATACCGCTCCGGCGGCAGCACGGGAAGCTGCTTCATGAGAAAGTACTTGAACGAGGTGCCAGCGAATTTCTGTCGGGCACAGTAATCGAGCACGAACATGGAGAAGTTTGCCTGCAGAAGGGCTCCCCGTTCGGATGGCAATGCGAGGAGGAACTTGTCTCCCACGGCGTAACGCGGAATCGCGCCGCTGATCAGGGTCCGTTCGTCGGAGGCGCGGGCGATGTCGCGCCAGCCGAGCAGCCAGCCGCGGTCCCACCGCTCGCCGATCTTCTTCTCGACCTTCTCCTCGGCGACCCAGTAGCGCGGCAGCGTGACGAAGTCCGGGTCGGCGTGCTGCTTGGGCGTCGTCCGGGGCAGGGTTCCCATGTTCGCCTGAGCTTGGGTCTGCCCCTCGTACGTTCCCAACCGATGGTCAAAATGGTGGACCATCTTCGCCTCGATCAGCGGGAGCATGTACTCGGCGTCCTCGCCCGACCCTCGCGTGAAGACGTTACCGACGAGATGCCAGCCGGCCTTCTCCAGGTCCTTACGGGTGTGGAAATATTTGGAATCGTTGGCCATGTGCAGCATGGCTTTGAACGAGACACGCCACGGGTTCGACGGCGGCGCATCCTGCCAGAGGACCGGTACGCGATGATAGATGTCCAGGGTGATGCGGGCGTCTCGCGGGGACCGGAAGATCGAGACGGTCCTGGTGTTCGGGTTGAGGAGACGGATCTCGGCCGGTGTCATGGTGAACGCCCGGTCGGCCACGTCGACCATCCGCCGTGATCCGAAGGCGAACGGCACCCGGTCGACTCCGACCTGACGCCCGGCGAGAGTCAAGAGGCAGAAGCGGAAGCTATGGTGCACCGCGCGGCTGAGTAGGAACTCCTCGTTCTCGAACTCCACCAGCCCGGCGAGCGACTCCTTCTCGACGACGTCCTGGAAGAACGGCGCGGTGGTGGCGTCGGTGGCGATGCCGGTGGGCAGCACCAGGCCGGCACGACCGTGCGGGCCGAGGATGGTCCGGGCTGTCTCGGCGAAGACGGCGTAGGTGTTGACGTCGCCGCGGCCGGTGAGCGGGTAGCGGCCCGAATCCCGCAGCAGTTGCGACCAGCCGGCGGACTCCCGCAGGTGATCCTGGAAGTCGGCGTACAGGGCACGGTCGGAGGCGAACTCGCTCTCCTTCAGCGCGTCGATCAGGCGCTGCCGGGCCGCCTTGTTCGGGGCCTTGGCGATCTTCTCGTCCCGGTGCGCGAAGAACTCCTTCTCCTGGAGCTTCACCCGCTCCCACGGCGGGTTACCCAGGACGCAGGAGAAGCCGCCGCGCCAGCCGGTGCCCGGGTTCGCGTCGGGAGCGTCCGGATCGTCATCCGTGCGGAAGACGTCCGGGAACTCCAGATGCCAATGGAAGAAACGGTACCGGTCCGTGATGTCGTCCAGGAGCTTCGCCAGCTCCGGTGACAACTCCTCAGAACCAGCCATCAGCGGATACAGGAGCTGATTCGTGATCGCCGGTGGCCCACCCTCAGGCTTCGGCCAGACGAACGCGGCGCACCAGGCGTTGGCGGCCAGCAGGTGGAGGCGGCGCTCGGGCATGGCCTCCAGGGCCTCGTACCGCCGCGCCTGCTCGCGGACATCCGACAGGGACAGTGCACGCAGATCGATGATCTCACGCAGCTCCTGCCGACCGCGCAGGTTGGCGAAGTGACTGATGTCGGCGGACTTCTGCGCCTCCAGGAAGACAGCACCCTGATTGTCGGCCAGCAGGGCCCTGACCCGGCTGGCATCATCGTCGCCGAACGCCTTGAAGGCGGCGTCGGGGATTCCCCCGTCCAGCAGCGTCGGGGTCACGCCGAGCAGGGCGTTGCCGACCTTGATGTGATGGTCTAGGTAGGCGAGCGGGCGGTTCGGCTCGACGGACGCCAGCCACAGCGAGAACTTGGTGATCTCGACCGCCAGCGGGTTGATGTCGACCCCGTAGACGCACCGCGCGACGACCTCGGGCAGGATCTTCACAATCTCCGCCCGGGACGGTTCGTCGTCTCCCCGGTCCATGATCGCGTATCTGCGGGCGATCCGGTGCGCGGCGGCGGCGAGGAAGTGCCCGGAGCCGCAGGCCGGGTCCACCACGGTGATCCGCAGGAGGTCCGCGGGAACGCCGGATGCCGCGTACCGGTCGATCACGGGGTCCAGCGCGGTCCTCAGCAGCGAGTCGATGAGCGCGTTCGGAGTGAAATAGGAGCCGGTGGTTTTGCGTTCGTTGCCCAGCGCGTCGGCGAGGCGGAACCGCCGGGCCGGCAGATCCGGGTCCGGCACCAGTCCCAGCAGCGACTCGTAGACGCTGCCGAGCTCCGCCCCGCCCAGATGGGCGAAGTCGACCCACTGCCGGCGGCCCCGGTCATCCGTGACATGGCTGAGCAGCTTCACCGCGGCGAGCAGCCGCCGGTTGGGAAGTTCGAGCCGGCGCAGCTCGTCGGGACGGGCCTCGCGGTCGTCCGCACCGGCCCCGCGGTCGTCCGCACCGGCCCCGCCGGACCGGCCCCGCCCAGTCGCCGAGCCACCCGTGAAGTACAGCCCGCCGAGGGCCGGCAGGGCGAGCTCGGGCCGGCCGCCGTCGCTGCCCAGGGCCTCCAGCACCAGGACGAGCCCGCGCCACAGGTCACCATGCTGATCACCACGCCGCCGGGAGGCGATGCGGCGCAGCCGCGCGGTGGAGAAGTAGGAGGCGTACCGCCGCCGGCCCTCGATGATCTGATCCGTGAGGCGCTTGCGGTCAGCCCGCTGCCGCGCCGTCTCGTCCGGTTTCTCCTCGGGAGGCTGGGGATGCAGCACGTCCCGGTCCTCGATGACGAACAGGAAGACCATCTGGTACACGAGCCGGAGCAGCTCGTGGCGGAACTCGTCGGGAGTCATCCCGCCGTGCTGGCGGCCGGCCGCCAGCATCGCGCGCAGCCCGGGGTTGGCCTCCAGGAAACCGGTGCCCAGCTCCGCCATGGCCCGCACGACGTTGTCCCGCAGCTTGTCCCCGGCGACGATGCCCGCAGCCGCCGCATAGGTGTGCCAGCGTTCCAGCCAGCAGTCCGCCGGGTTCGGCGCCGCGCCCGCCCGATCGGGCGCCTCGAACCGCGAGGCGTGCGCGAAGGCGAAGAGCACCTCGAAATCGGAGTACAGCTCGCCGTCGAAGATGGCTTCGAGATCGAACTCCAGGTAGGAGTGGCCGACCAGGGCCGCCGACTCCCGCAGGATCCGCAGCTTCCGGCCGTTGGAAAGGATCCCCCACAGCCGGTCGTCGTGCCGGTTGAGGAACGCCTGCATCATGCGCTGCGGGGCCCGGTCGCTCTTCGCCGGCCCCAGCCGCTGGTCCAGATCACGCTTCCAGGCGGCGAGGTGGACGGGAACGTGCCGCCACTCGTGGCTGATGGCATCGTCCTCGCCGAGGTGGCGCACGTGCGCGACGCGGCCGTAGCCCAACTCGCCCAACAGGACCTGCAACCACAGCTCACGGGTCAGCGTGGTCCCCGTCGTCCCCGGGCCCGTCGCCGCGCCCACCGCCCCACCCGCGGTCACCGACCGCTCCTCGGCGGCGAGCCGCGCGCGGAAGGTGCGGTACGCCCCGAGCAGGTACGCCCAGCGGCGGCTGGCCGCGTCGCCGAGCCGTTCCCCGGCCGCCAGGTGGTAGTCCTCGGCGCGCGTGCCGGCGAGTTCCGGGTCGGCGTCCCTGACCCGCCGCACCAGGTCCCGGGTGAACAGGCTGCCTTCGAGGCTGACGGAGAGGAGCTCGACGTCCCCAATTCTCAGTGTCATGAGCCGGCCCCGGCCGGCAGGTAGACGTAGACCCCGAGGACGTCGGCCCGGTCGTGCGGGGTGACGGTGAGCCCGCGGCGGCGGCGCAGCCCGGCGACCTCCCGGGCCCGCAGGTGGGCCTCGCGCAGCGCCTCGGCGAGCCGCTAGCCCTGTGCGTCCAGCTCAGGCGCGACGTCGGCGAGCTCGGTGATGGCGCGTTCCGCCTGCCGGCGAACGAACTCGGGCAGGGCGTTCTCCGGGTCGACGGCGAACAGCCGGTCGATGTCGGGCGGCGTCAGCCACTCGCGGTTCTCCCCGCGGCCACGGTAGCCGACCAGGCGCGCGTCCTCGGCCACGGTGTCGACGGTCTTCGCCGCGCCGGGCAGCGTCAGATGGAACCGGTAACGCACGAGGAGCACCACCGTGCGCGTGGCCACCGCGGAGGTGCGGAACACCCCGCAGCGCGCCCCCGGCGGACGCCGCACCGCACCACCCGCCGGGTCCACCGCACCACCCGCCGGGTCCACGGGAGCGCCCGCCGGGTCCGCCCGGTCCACGGGAGCGCCCGCCCCCGCGGGCCCGGGATCATCCACCGGGGCGATCACCCCGGTCCGGTCGTCCAGCGCCTCCTCCAGCACCGCGCGGGCGAGCCCCGTGACCGCCGGGTCGGTGCGCACCAGGGCCCGATGGCCGGGCGGAACCGGCAGGTCGTCGTGCAGAACCAGCCGGCCCGCGCCGCCCGGCGGCACGCGCAGGGCGTCGGTGTAGAGGGGGTCCAGCCCGGTCACGTCGGCGACGAGACCGTCCGAGGTCTCCGTCGGAACCACCTTCACGCCCAGCTCGTCGAGGGTGTTCAGGACAAACCGGCGGACGTCGGCCTGGCTGCCGAGGGCTTCCCGCACGTCGTCCAGCACGCCCTGCACCTCGTCCAGGTCGACTCCGCTGTGGGCGTACTTCGTCAGCGTCCGGGACTCCCGCTTGGCGGCGCTGTGCCACTCGTCGGTCACCTCGTCGCCGGTCCGGACGACGTCGAGATCGAGGATGAGCTGCTCGCCGTCCCTGCGGCGCAGGACCAGCCCTTCGAGCATGGCGATGAGCAGGCTCTCGGCGTTGTCGGGAACCGGGACCGTCACCCCGGTGTCGCGGGCGATCCGGCGGTGCTTGCGCAGCAGGACGTCCAGCACGAGACCATCGATGCCGTTGTCCGCGCCGTACAGGGTGACCGCGCGGACGTACGACTTCCGCTGGCCGAACCGGTCGACCCGGCCCTCGCGCTGCTCATGACGGGTCGGATTCCAGGCCAGATCGTAATGGATCACCGCCTGGAAGCTCTCCTGGAGGTTGATGCCCTCGGACAGGCAGTCGGTAGCGACGAGAATGTGCCGGCCCGGGGTGGCGGTGAGCCTCTCGATGCGGGCGGCCCGCGCCGCGTGGGGCAGCTCGCCGGTGACGGTCTCGACCGTCGCCTTCTTCCCGAACGTCGCCGTGAGCTGCCTGCCGATGTATTCCGCCGTCGGGATGTAGCGGCAGAACACGATCGGGTCGTACCCGTCGGCCTGCAGACCCTTGATCTCTTTGATCAGCGTCGTCAGCTTGGCGTCGTGCTCCTTCCCCGCCAGCTCCTTGGCCCGGCCGGCCAGCCTCGCGAGTGTCGCCCGCGCCCCGGCGGAGAGGGTGTCGTCGAGCGCACCGGGGGCGACGTCCAGCCCGTCGATCGCCTCAGCTTCGATCAGATCGTAGGTGCCGGGGCGGCCCAGCGCGTCTGCCTCGGCCGCCGATCCGGCGGCGGCGGTGACCGACCGCGCGGTGAAGGTCGCCGCCGCCGCGGCCGGCGAGGACGCCACCGATCGCAGCAGGGCCAGCGCCGACCACCACCGCACCCGGCGGGTCCGCTCCCCGCCGGGATTCGTGACCGTCTCCCGGGCGAAGGCGAGCACCTCCTCGTGGAACCCGGAGTAGGCCACGCTCATCCGGTACCCCACGTCGCGGTACTGGCGATCCTCCGGGAAGGGGGTGTCCTGCCCTTGATAGCGGCGGATGTCGCGGCGGCGGCGCTGCACGAAGTGCCGGGCGAGCTCATCCCGGCCACGCACGGTGTCCAGGTCGAGCAGCGCGAGCCGCGGGCTGAGCAGGCTCAGCAGATCCCGGAACGCGTCCTGCTTACCGGAGTGGGGCGTGGCGGTGACCAGCAGAAGGTGGCGGGGGCGGCCCTGTTTCGTGGGACGGTCGGCGATGCCGCGCAGCAGGTCGTAACGCTTCTGTCCGGCGCTGCTGGACGCGCTGCCGGCCGCCGGGACGCAGGTGTGCGCCTCGTCGACGATCACCAGGTCCGGGCAGGACCGCGCGAACAGCGTCCGGCGCTCGTCCGTCTTGATGAAGTCCGTCGAGACGATCGTGAACGGGAAGTGCTCGAAGATGGATACTCCGCCCGCCCGGCGCTCCAGACCGGTGACCGTGGACGTCAGGACCAGCTCGGCCTCGATGGCGAACTTGTCGGCCAGCTCCGCCCGCCACTGTTCGGCGAGCGCGGGTGGGCAGAGCACCGTCAGCCCGGTGGCGTCCCCCTGCACCAGCAGCTCCTTGGCGATGAGAGCCGCCTCCACCGTCTTGCCGATCCCGACGTCGTCGCCGATGAGCAGGCGGACCGGGTCCTGGCGCAGCGCGAGGAGCAGCGGGACGAGCTGGTACTGCCGGGAAGTGACCGCGACGGCGGCGAGCGAGCGCAGCGGGCCGGCGCTCGCGGTGAAGCCGAGCCGCAACGCGGTGGCCAGAATGGAGATGGAACGGTGGTCGCCGGCCGCCGCCGGATCCGGCGGCGGGAAACCCACGGACGTCGCTTCGTCCCGGAACAGCCCGGTGACGTACTCCTCGTCCCCACCGAGCGGCCGCACGACGAGGAAATTCGGGTCGTCGCCGGGCAGGACCACCCATTCGCGCCCGCGGGCCTTCACCAGCGACCCCGGCTCGAAGTCGCGGGCCGGGGTGGCGCCGGCCGGGGTGGCGCCGGCCGGGGTGGCGCCGGCC
>NZ_CDXDOS010000187.1:0-6872 GCF_978021245.1 Frankia sp. CoBUL1 | reverse complement strand
CGACGGACCCGCGCCTTAACTCGCCTCACCGACAGCACCCGACCGGCAACGCCGGCCGGGCATTCGGCGAGCCCTCCCACGACATCACCGAACACTTACGTGCCGACGGACCATTTCCGCGGTCGCCGCGGGCGGTGTGAAGTTTTCTCCCCCAGCGAGGCCACGCACCTGCTCGGCAAGCCCGTCCTGCGTCAGGCCCCCGGGCCTCACGGAAGCGACGAAGAGTACTCGGAGTCCAGCCCGGGTGCTTCTCGTTCGACATCGACGACCTAGTTCCAACGACATCGTTCCGCTGCCCCGCCAGTTCTCCCACCAGCAGAGTAGTCAGACGGACAGCGCGGACGGGCGACAATGTCGGAATCGAGCGCTGGACATCCCTCAAGGTCCGTTTCCTGTCCGGTCGCCGGACTGCCCGGGTAATCGCCTGCCGGCTGCCCTGGTCAGCGCGGCCGGCACGCGTTGGACTCATGACCAGCGGCTCCGCTCGGGCTGACGGGAGGTCCCCGGGTCCGGCGCCGCGCACGGGCCTGGCCGAGAACGAGCTGCCCCCCTTTCGGGACCGGCCTGGAGATCTGGGTCGGGAGATCTGGGTCAGGAGATCTCGGCGAGCCCGGCGACCCGCGGAATCACCTCTTCACCGAGTATGTGCAGAGGCTCGACGTGCCAGACGTCGCGCACGCCACCGAGAACCGCCTGGACACCGAGTTCGGCCAGGTCGTTCAGCTCGTCGAGAATCCTCGCCACATTCTCCCCCCTCGGTCCGACGTCAAAGGAGAAGACCACGGTCTTGAGGATGTCGTCGTAGTTCCGACCCTCGCGTTCGCAGTGTTCACGCAGCACCTGGAGCTTGCGCGCCAGATCGGGACCGGGGAAGAGGTTGCACGCCTGTGCGTACCGGGCCACGAGGTGCAGCGTCTTCCTTTCGCCACCCCCACCGATCAGGATGGGTGGATGCGGCCGCGTCAGCGGCCGCGGCGAATTCAGTGGACGGGCCAACTGGTAGTACCGGCCAGAGAAGGGGCTCTCGTCACCGCTCCACATCCGCAGGCAGATCTGCAGCGTCTCCTCCAGCCGTTCGAACCGCTCGGCCAGCGGCGGGAACGGCAGACCGAGACCGACCGCCTCCTGTTCGTACCAGGCGGCGCCGATGCCCAGCCAGGCCCGCCCGCCGGAGAGCACGTCCAGCGTCGTGACGATCTTCGCCAGGGCGCCGGGCGCCCGGTAGACCGTCCCGGTGACCAGGGTCAGCAGCTTCGCGCGGCGGCTGTGGGCGGCCAGGAAACCCAGCGTCGTGTACGCCTCCAGCATCTCGTTCTCGACCGGACCGACCATCGCGATCTGGAAGAAGTGGTCCATGACGGCCAGGTAGTCGAATCCGACCGTGTCCGCCACGCGGACCACCTCGGCCAGATCTTCCCCGAGCCGCCCGGAACCGTGCGGGGAGGTGAAGTCGGGTAGTTGCAGACCGATCCGCATGTGCGCTCCTCCCCCGCCTCCAGCGCGGAAAGCGGGACATAGCCGATATTTTCCCATCTGTCGCGCGGCGACAGCCTCCGGCCGCGGTGATCATGATCGGGACTCCCTGACGTGATGAGTCGACGACACGACCACGCCTGCGCGCGGTCACCCCACCCGAACCCAACGCCACGCCCGCAAATCGCAACAAATTTCGATATATAAATGACAAGAGGCTGAGATGCACGAGAATGTAGGCATGCCCGGCCAAGCCTCCGTCATGATGGTCACATGAGGCCCGGGTGGCGGGACCTCCGGGGTGTCCGTACCCTTTCCCTCGACGGAGGTAGCCCTACTCCTCCCGCAGGACCGGTCGCCATCGGCGCCGGTCGATTACTGGATCTGCGGAGTCGGCACCATGGCGGCACCGGAGAGGGGCCGGAGGGGGAGTCGCCACCATCGCCCGCCCACGGCGCACCCATAAAAGATCATATTTTTCGGCGAACCGGCCGGCAAAACGGCCGTCGGTGCCGCTGGTGTCGTCGCCGCGGCACCGGGCGATGGCCGTCGGCACGATGCCGGGCACGTGCACAGGTTTCCACCACTCTGCGGGGGGATGACCGGTTGACCGCCTCTCTCCCTCCCCCGTGCCGGTTCCGTCTGATCCGGATTGCCCAGCTCGTCCTGATCGTCGCCACGGTCTACCTGTCCGTTTCCGCGTTCGTCACCGTGCCCCACATCGGCAACGAGACCGGGTCGCTGCGTTACGGCGTCGCCCTCGGCTCGGGCCTGATCTGCCTGTCGCGGGCGGTGTTGATCCGCGGCGAACGCCTGCCCTGGGCCCTGCTCGGCACCGGGCTCATCAGCTACGGAGGCGCGACGATCTACTACAACGCGGCGGTCGCCGGCCGGCAGGACGACGACCTCGGGCCGTCGCTGGCCGATCTCGGCTGGCTGCTCTTCTATCCAGCGTGCTATGTCGCCGTCATCCTCCTGCTACGCAGAAGAGTGCTCCAGCTGCACACGAGCGTCTGGATGGACGCGCTCGTCGGCCTGCTCGGCGTGGCCGCGCTGACCAGCGGCATCGGCGTGGCGATGGCGAACGCGTATCCGCGCTACAGCGCGTGGACGATGACGGCGAACCTGATCTATCCGCTCGCCGACCTGCTGCTGATCCTGCTGATCGTCACGGTGTTCAGCCTACTGGGCTGGCATCCCGGCCGGCTGTGGTGGCTGCTGGGCATCGGGCTGGTGGGCTTCGCGATAGCCGACTCACTCCTGCTGGTCATCGTCACCACGGACAAGGACCCCGGGTCCGGCCTCCTCGGCACGCTGTGGCTGTTCTCGGTGCTCATGCCGGCCCTGGCCGCCTGGCTGCGACCGCGCTGGCACCCACCGGCCAAGATGTCCGGCTGGGGCGTCATCGCGGTCCCACTGGTGCTCACCGTGATCGCGCTCGGTCTGCTCGTCCTCGGCGCCACGGTCCAGCTGCCAAAGGTCACCGTCGGACTCGCCGCGGCCACGGTGCTGACGGCCCTGGCCCGCGCCGCGTTCACCTTCATCGAGGTCCAGCAGCTCGCCGAAAGCAAGGTGCTGGCCCGCACTGACGAGCTGACGGGCCTGGCAAACCGGCGTGGCTTCATCGAACGGCTGACGAAGGCCGAGCAGCGCGCCACCGGGGTGGGCACCTTCGCCCTCCTCCTGCTGGACCTTGACCGGTTCAAGGAGATCAACGACTCGCTGGGGCATCAGGTGGGCGACGCGCTACTGGCGCAGGTCGGAACCCGTATCTCCGACGCCCTGCGTCCCGGCGACCTGCATGCCCGCCTGGGCGGCGACGAGTTCGCGGTCCTGCTCGAACACGCGGACATCGAGGCCGCGAAACGCGTCGCCGACCGGGTGCTGGCCGTGCTCGGCGATCCCTTCGACGTCGGCGGGGTGACCCTGCACGTCGGCGCGAGCATCGGCGCCGCCGTGTACCCCGACCACGCCGAGGACGCCCACATCCTGTTGCAGCGTGCGGACGTGGCCATGTATGCCGCGAAGTCGGGCCGCACCGGCGTGGAGTCCTACCGTCCCGGCTCCGACGTGAACAGCCTCGTCCGCCTCGACATGATCGAGTCCCTGCGCGCGGCGCTCGGCACCGGCCAGCTGGAGGTGCACCACCAGGTCAAGGTCGACCTCGATTCCGGGCAGGCAAATGCCGTGGAGGCCCTGGTCCGCTGGCGGCATCCCAGCCGCGGCCTGCTCGGGCCAGAGGAATTCGTCCCCCTGGCCGAACAGGCCGGTTTCATCCGGATGCTGACCATCGAGGTGCTGAGACCGCCCTGGGCCAGTGCCGGCAGTGGCACTCCGCCGGATTCGACGTAGCGGTGGCGGTGAACCTGTCCGCCTCGGACCTGCTGGACCGTGGCTTTCCCGAACAGGTCAGCGGCATGCTCTCCGGCTTCGGGCTGAGCCCGACGGCACTCGAGCTGGAGATCACCGAGACCACGTTGATGCTCGACCGGGTCCGCACGGCCGCCGTACTCGGGGAGCTGCGCGACCTGGGGATCGGAATCGCCGTCGACGACTACGGCACCGGGTACTCCTCCCTGGCCAGGCTCTGGGAGCTGCCCGTTGACGTGCTGAAGCTGGACAAGTCATTCATCCAGCGCATGGAGGTCGATGGCCGGGCCGAGGCGATCGTCCGTTCGACGGTCGGGCTCGCCCACGCGCTCGGCCTGCGCATCGTCGTCGAGGGCGTGGAGACCGCTGGAGCGATGCGGATGCTGCGGGATTTCGGCTGCGACCTGGCTCAGGGCTACTTCCTCGGCCATCCGGGCCCATCTGAGCAGGTGACCGAACAACTGCGGCGACGGGCGCCGTCGGCTGGCATGATCGATCCGGAGACGATCGGCCGGACGGAGGAATGTCCCGGCGATCTCTCCCCGACGATGGAGAGTGCCGTGCTGAACGCCCCAGTCGCCCCGGATCGGACGCCGGCGGTCAAGTCGTGGCGCTGACGGCGCCGCCCCGCGATCTCGGCCCCACCGTATGGGACGGGTTCTCGCTGCTGAGCAGCCCCCGCCAAGCCCCGGTCGCCGTCGGCGGTGAGCTGGATCCGGCGACGTTGATCGGCGCCTACCGGGCCGGCGCCTTCCCCTGGCCGGCGAACGAGGCCGACGGCGGCAAGGTCCATGAGGACGACGAGGCCCACGGGGACGACGAGGCCCACGGGGACGACAGCGACGACGCGAGCAGTGGGACCCGCGGGGGCGGGGGGTGGCTGCGCGAGATCCTGCGGGCGGCGGTGGCCGCCCGACGCATCCCCCATCTGCCCCCGCACCGTCCCGGTGGGCTGGACCTGCCCTGGTGGAGCCCCGACCCCCGGGCCGTGATGCCGATCGGCCGGCTGCGGGTCAACCGGACACTGCGCAAGCGGCTGCGTAACTGCGGGTGGACCACCACCGTCGACGAGCGCTTCGTCGACGTCGTCCGCGGCTGCCGCCGCGGCGGTACCTCCGAATGGATCACTCCCCAACTGGTCGAGGGCTACGCCGAGCTGCACGCCCTGGGCTGGGCACACAGCATCGAGGTCTGGGAGGGCGACGAGCTGGTCGGCGGCATGTATGGAGTGGGCGTCGGCGGCGTGTTCGTCGGTGAATCGATGTTCCGCACCCGGACCGACGCCTCCAAGGTGGCTCTGGCCGACTTCGACGCCCGGTTCACCGCGGCCGGCGGGGTACTGCTGGACGTGCAGATCGCGACCCCGCATCTGATCGACCTGGGTGCGGTGGAGATTCCACGGGCCGATTTCCTCGCCGTTCTGGCCCGCGTCCGGGATGCCGACGTCCGCCTCGACCGGGACCGGCATCCGGTCGCCCGCCTTGCCCCGCATGGCGCCTCCGGCGCCATGCGGGGACCCCTGGCCTAGGGCGCCGTCCGGGGTCTCCGTCACCTCGCCCCCGGCGAGGTTCCTGGGAGAACCGTCGGGCGCCTCCGGCGCAATGCGGGGACCCCGGTAGGAGCCTGTCTCGGCGAGGTGGGGTTCAGTCGCCGGCGCGGGCCTGCGGGACCGACACCAGGGGAAACCGCTCGACCGCCTCGGCCAGGACGGCCAGGACGGCCAGGACGGCCAGGACGGCCAGGACGGCCAGCAGATGATCGATCTCGGCGTTGGTGTTGGCCGCGGTGACCTGGATGCGCACCCCTACCTGCTCACGGGGAACGACCGGGAACGGCACCACACTCGCGAAGATCCCCGTTCGAACAGGAACCGGCCCAACGGCTCGGCCTGCGCGGCGTCGACCAGGGGAATCTCTATGATCGGGAAGCCGCTGGCGTTGAGCGTGAACAGACCGAGCCCGCGCAGGCCCTCGAGGAACCGGCTGGTCAGGCGGTGCAGCCGGGCCCGGATGGCGTCCCCGCGTTCCGCGTTGACCCGCAGCCCGACCAGCCCGGTCGCCAGGGACGCCACCGGCGACGGGCCGGAGAAGACGTACGGGCCCGCGGTGGACTTCAGATACTCCTTCACCTCCGTGGGGCAGGCGACGAAGGCGAGCAGCGACGAGTACGCCTTCGAGAAACCGCCGACCAGGACGAGATCGTCGTAGGTCTCGCCGAGATGGCGGACGATTCCGTTGCCGCGGCTGCCGTAGGGGCTCGACGCGGCGGGATCACGCTCGCCGACGACACCGAACCCGTGGGCGTCGTCGACGTAGAGCAGGGCGTCGTGCGCACGGGTGAGCGCCGCGAGCTCGGCGAGCGGCGGGCCGTTTCCGGTCATGCTGTGGACGCCGTCGACGCACACCACCCGGGGGTGGGGGCTCGTCCGCAGCCGGCGTTCCAGCCGGTCGAGCCGGTCCTCGCGGAAGCGCGCCACGGCGGCGCCATGGGCCGCGGCCACGACCGCGCCGTCATGTGCCGTCTGATGGGCGTGCACCTCGACGAAGAGGGTCCCCTTGCCCACGAGGGCGGGCAGCACCGACAGCTGGATGTGGGTGATGGTCGGGAGCAGCAGCGCGTCCTCGGCACCGAGGAGAGCTGCGAGCGTGTGCTCGATGTCGTCGTACATCCGCGGGCTGGCGATCAGCCTCGACCAGCTCGGGTGGGTGCCCCAGCGGTCCAGGTACTCCGGGACCACCTCGATGATCTCCCGGTCGAGATCGAGGCCAAGGTAGTTGCACGACGCGAAATCGGTGAGCCAATGATCATCGATCCGTATCCGGCGGCCGTCGATCTCGTCCACCGTCGCGTCGTAAAAGGGCGCGTGGCGGCGCAGGCGGTCCAGTTCGGCCCGCATACCCATAGGCTGATCAAGAACGTGTCGCCAGGCCGGCGATAACGCCGAGACGGGAGACGAAGGCAAGTCGGGACTTTCGTAGGTCTGCGACATCCCCGCGGCCTAGCCCATGCCCTGGGCTTGTCGTTTAACC
>NZ_CDXDOS010000186.1:0-6993 GCF_978021245.1 Frankia sp. CoBUL1 | reverse complement strand
CGCCCGGGGAACTGCTTGGTGCACTGCTCGACGTGGGCAGTTACTGACATCCCAGCTGAACAAGGGAGAACCATCCATGCTCCGGCGGCTTGAGAAGCCGCCGGCTTTAGCCGGCGGAGGAGTCACCAGCAACCGTTCCAGGGGTGCGAACCGCACGTAGTCCACAGGTTCGGTGTCCACAGGTTCGGTGTTGGACGTCAGGGGCTCGGCGGGCCACGGTGTCTCGATTCGTCGGAGCGGTCAGTAGGCGTGCGTGCCGGGAGCACTGCTGCCGGTGTAGGAGGCGAGACCGGATACCAGCTTCGCGAGGGCGGGGTCCTCCTCGTAGCGACGCTTGTGCAGGGCTGCGATCTTCTCGGCGATCTCCGGGTCCTTGTGGTCGGTGACGTCGAACGACACGAACGTGCCGACCAACGGGAGCCCGATCTCGTCGGTATGCCGGTGGGCGGGGTGCTTGAGGTACTCCCAGTATCCGTCGAGGTCCTCGATGACATAGGTCGCGCCCCACTCGAACTCGCCGCCGACGTCGCGGCCGACCACGAACGAGGTCACCGACGGGATGACACGACCTTGGTTGCGCAAGCTCTCGACCGCTTCCTCCACCTTGTCTGCCGGGGCGTCGGGGCGAAGGGTCATGCGGACCGTGTGGTAGATCATCGGGTGTCGTCCTTTCCCTGATGGGGTGAACGGATCAGCAGCGCCGCGGCGATCGCGCCCGCGAGGGCCGCGATCCCGGTCCAGGTGAAGGCTCCGGCGACGCCGGAGACCTCGATGCCGCCGCCGCGAGCACGGTCGCCCGAGCGGCGCGCGTCGGGGACTCGCACAGGTGGCCCGTGGTCATGGACACCGGACTCCCTCCGTCGAGTCGGGTAGTGGCTCGACTCGAGGCTCGCACTGGTCCGGCACCGCCCGCGTCGGTGAAAACCACCTACATCGGCGCGCATACTGTTCCCGTTGTGGGGATACCGGTCCGGACGTTCGTCGGCAGGGGTGAGGAACGCCGCAGGCTCGAGGCGCTGGTCGCGGGCGCCAAGGACGGCGAGGGCGGGGTGCTGGTGCTCCGCGGCGAGGCCGGTATCGGCAAGAGCGCACTGCTCGACCACCTGCGGCGCTCGGCGCAGGGGATGCGGGTCATCGAGGCGACCGGATCCCAGTTTGAGACCGAGTTCCCGTTCGCCGCACTGCACCAGCTGTGCGTCCCGGCCCTGGGCGACCTCGCGGCACTACCCCCGCCACACCGCGCGGCACTGGAGGCGGCGTTCGGCCTCGCCGACGGCACACCAGAAATGTTCCGCATCGGCATGGCAGCCCTGGAACTGCTGGTCACCGCGGCGGGGTCGGAACCGGTGCTGTGCCTCGTCGACGAGGCACACTGGCTCGACGACGCATTGACACGGATACTGACGTTCCTTGCGCGGCGCATCGCGGCCGAACCGGTGGCGATGGTGCTGGCCGCACGGCACGGACTTGACGAGCTACCGAGCGTCGAGGTGACCGGGCTGGCCGACGACGACGCCCGCCGGCTGCTGGCGGACACCCGCGCCACGCTGGACGGGACCGTGCGGGACCGCGTGCTCGCCGAGGCCAGGGGCAACCCGCTCGCGCTGCTCGCGCTGCTCGAACTGCCCGGCGCCGGCGGCTTTGCCCTGCCCGACGCGTCCTCGGTGCCCAGCAGGGTCGAACGCAGTTTCCAGGATCGTCTCGTGCCCCTGCCCGAGGACGTGCGATTGCTGCTGACCGTGGCTAGCGCCGACCCGACCGGTGACCCCGGCCTGTTGTGGGCCGCAGCCGAACGACTCGGTGTCGGCCCGGCGGCTGGCGCGCACGCCGAGGCGTCCGGGCTGGTCGAGCTCGGCCCGCGCGTGCGGTTCTGCCACCCGCTCGCCAGGTCCGCGGTCTACCAGGCCGCCGCCGTCGAGGACCGCCACGCCGCGCACCAGGCGCTCACCGAGGTCACGGACCCGGAACGGGACCCCGACCGGCGGGCCTGGCATCGCGCGCAGGCCGGTGCCGGCCCCGACGAGGACACCGCCGCGGAACTGAACCGTTGCGCCACCCGTGCCGCGGCACGTGGGGGAGTGGCGGCTGCCGCGGCGTTCCTCGCGCGGGCCGCTGCCCTATCCCGTGACCCCGCGCGCCGCACCGAACGCACACTCGCGGCCGCGCAGGCTCACCTCGACTCCGGTGCACTCGACGCGGCGGACGGCCTGCTCACCGCGGTCACGGTGGACGGGACCGACTCCGTCGCGCTGGCCAGGGTGGAGCTGATGCGCGGGCGGATCACGTTCGTGCGCCACCGCGACGGCGATGGTCCGGCGTTCATGCTGCGCGCGGCCCAGCGCCTCGCCGCGACCGACCCACGGTGGTCGCGGGACTGCTTTCTCGACGCCGTCGAGATGGCCCTGGTCGTCGGCCGGGCCAGCGGGGTCATGGACATGGTCGTCGAGACAGCGCGCTCGGCGCCGCCGGCATCGGGCCCGCCGGACCTCCTGGACGCGCTGCTGCGGCTGGCGACGGAAGGACACCACGCGGCGGCGCGGCCGGTCCGCGAGATCCTCGCTTCCCGTCCACAGTGGACACGGCGACCGGCGCTCGCCGGGATGCTCGCCGTGGAGCTCTGGGACGCCGAGGCACACGGCGTGATCACCGACTGGGTGCTGGCCTCCGCCCGCGAGTCGGGGTCGCCGCTCATGCTCCGCCTCGGTCTTGGCATGGCGGCGGCCGGCGCGGTGCACACCGGTGACTTCGCCGCCGCCACCTCGGCGATCGCCGAGGAGGAGGCGGTGGCGGACGCGGTCGGGGTGGAGCCGCTGGCGTATCCGCAGCTGCACCTCGCCGCCTTGCGTGGCCGGGAGGCGCAGGCGCGGGCGGTGATCGACGGTTTCACCGCCGAGGCGACCGCGAGCGGCACCGGGCAGACGATCGCCAACGCCGACTGGGCAACGGCCGTCCTGAGTAACGGCCTCACCGACTACCCGGCGGCACTTGCCGCCGCCGAGGCGGCCACCCGGCACGGCGACCTGTTCGTCGCCGCGATCGCCCTGCCGGAACTGGTCGAGGCCGCGGTCCGCTGCGGCGAGCACGAGGTGGCCCGGTCGGGTTCGGTATCGCTCACCGAACGTACCGAGGGCAGCGGCACACCGTGGGCGCTGGGCGTCGGCGCCTACGCCCGCGCACTCGTCACCGGCGACGAGGACGACTTCGCCGCGGCCATAGGTCACCTTGAGAGGAGCCCGCTCGCCCCGTATCTGGCCAGGGCGCACCTGCTCTACGGCGAGTGGCTGCGCCGCCAGGGCAGGCGACGCGACGCCCGCCGGCAGCTTCGTACCGCCTACGACCGGTTCGCCGACAACGGCATGGCGGCCTTCACCGACCGCGCCGCCGCCGAGCTGCGTGCGGCCGGCGCCGACGTGCGCGGCCGCACGTCGGGCACCACCGACGACCTCACCGCGCAGGAGACCCACATCGCCTGCCTGGTCGCGGAGGGCGCCACGTCAAAGGAGGTCGCGGCACGGCTGTTCATCAGCCCCCGCACCGTCGACGCCCACCTGCGCAATATCTTCCGCAAGCTCGGCATCACGTCCCGTCGCCAGCTCCGGGACCTGCCCGCACTGCGTACCCCCACCGCCAGATGAGTGTGAGCGTGCCGCGTACCGCGGAGTCCTGGTGGGTCGAGCTGGACGGCCGCGCCGTCGATCGTGGCTTCGCCCGCTCAGGCCTTCTACTCTGGCCGCATGCCGGAGGGGTCGACAGCGCAGCGCCGCCAGCCGGGGACCAGGTCCCGGCGGCGTGGTCTGATCATGTTGGCCGGGTTGGCGGCCCTGGTGGTCGCACTGCTGGTGGTATGGCTGATCCGGGTCAGGAGCGACCAGGCTACGGGGGCCGGTGCCGCCCGCCCTCCGGGTTCCGTTCCCGCGCCGGGCCGGGGAGCCGACTCTGCCCTGCCCCGTGGCGAGGGCGGCGTCGTGGACGTGTACGCGCACGCGCGTGCCGGGATGCTGAGCCCGGTGGTCCGCGACGATCCGCCTCTCGTGTACGTCCCGAACCTGCGCGACGGCACCGTCACGGTCATCGACCAGCGCACGCTGCGGGTCGTGGACACCTACGCCGCCGGCCGCGAGCCGCAGCACGTGGTCCCCTCCTGGGACCTGCGGACCCTGTGGGTGAACAACAACCGCGGCAACAGCCTGTCACCGATCGATCCGCGGACCGGTCGGCCCGCCGGGCCCGCGGTACCGGTCGCGGACCCGTACAACCTGTACTTCACTCCCGACGGGGCCAACGCGATGGTCATCGCCGAGGCGAACCACCACATCGACTTCCGTGATCCGCACACGTTCGCCCTACGGCACAGCCTGGACGTGGGCACGGCCTGCGCGGGCGTCAACCACGTCGACTTCTCCGTCGACGGCTCCTATGCGATCGCCACCTGCGAGTTCGCGGGACGACTCGTCAAGATCGACATCCCGCGTCAGCGGGTCATCGGATATCTGGACCTCGGCCGGGACGCCGCTCCACAGGACATCAAGATCGATTCGGCCGGTCGGATCTGGTACGTGGCGGACATGAACGCCGACGGTGTCCACCTCGTTGACGGGGATCGCTTCACCAGGGTCGATTTCGTCCGGACCGGGCCGGAGACCCACAGCCTTTACCCGAGCCGCGACGGCCGATTCCTGTACGTCGCCAACCGGGGTGGCCACATGGACTCCATGAAGCCGCCGTTCCCGCACTCCGGCGACCAGGGCTCGGTCTCGGTCATCTCCTTCGCCACCCGGACCGTCGTGGCCACCTGGCCGATCCCCGGTGGGGGAACCCCGGACATGGGCAACGTCGATGCCAACGGCTCGCGGCTGTGGTTGTCCGGCCGCCGCAGCAACGTCGTGTACGTGTTCGACACCGGCGGGCCCGGAGGTTCGGAGCCGAAGGCCGGCCGGCTGCTGGCTCGGATCCCCGTCGGCCGTGAGCCGCACGGTCTCGCGGTCTGGCCGCAACCCGGTCGCTACTCCCTCGGCCATACTGGGATCATGCGCTGAGGGTCGGACGAGCTCGGGGCCCCCTCATCCGGGCCGGGAGCGAGCGGGTTGACTGAAACGGATTTTCATGATCCATAATACCATGGAAGATTCATTCTTAGTTTACCTTTGGGTATCTGACCGTTGTGCCTACGCGCTTAGCGTGACGTGTCGTGACTAGTGACGTTACTGTGAGGGTCGCGGGCGACGCTGACGCGCCCGCCGTGTTGGAGCGCATTCGGGCTTTGTCGGCGTCGTTGTCGTCGGCGGAGCAGCGGGTGGCGCGGCAGGTCCTCGCGGACCCGGTTGCGATGATCCACCAGTCGGTGAGCGAGCTGGCGCAGGTGTCGGGAAGCTCGCCGGCGACGGTGGTGCGGTTCTGCCAGAGCCTGGGGCTTCGGGGCTATCAGGAACTCAAGCTGGCGCTGATCCGGGAGACGCTGCCGGTGGAGCGGCAGCTGGTGGACGAGGTGTCCGCGGCCGACGGCCCGGATGAGATTGCCGGGAAGGTGCTCGGCGGGGCTGCGAGTGCGCTGACCGAGGCGGCGCGGGGGATCGACGGTGGCGTGCTGGCGACGATCGCCGACCTGGTCGTCGCCGCGCCGCGGACGTTGTTCGTGGCGGTGGGGACGTCGGCGCCGCTGGCGATGGATGCCGCCTACCGGCTGACCACGGTCGGGGTCGATGCGCGGTTCGCCGGGGACGCGCATGTGCAGCACGTCACTGCCCGGATGCTGGCGGCGGGTGATCTGTGTGTTGCGGTCAGCCACACCGGCTCGACGGCGGAGACACTGGCGGCGATGCGGGCGGCCGTGGACGCCGGGGCGCATACCGCCGCGATCACGAGCTTTGCCCGGTCACCGTTGACCGAGCTGGTGCAGCACGCGGTGGTGGTGGGCAGTCGGGAGACGGCGTATCGCATCGAGGCGATGACCAGCCGGATCGTGCACCTGTCGGTGCTCGACGCCCTGTTCGCCCTCGTGGTGGTGCGCAGCCCGCGCAGCCCTGGCGCGCTGGCGATGACCGCCGACGTGATCGTCGAACACCGGATGTAGCCGCCTACCAGACCCGGCGGCGCCGGTGTCGACGGCCCGTGGTCCGCCCCCGCGTCCACCGAGGAACGGTATGAGCCCGCGGACCAGCGGTGGATCGGTGGTGGGCGAGGTACGTCCCGGCGGTCGGTCAGCCGCCGGCCGCGTCGGTGATCAGACCGACCAGCGCGGTGACCAGCATGGCAGCGGCGCCGCCCAGCACGACGCGCAGGGCCGGACGCAGCAGCGCCATACCGGCGGCCCGCGCGGCGAGTATGCCCGCGACGACGAGACCGATCACCGCAACCACGACGACGAGCATCAGGCGGCCCGCTCCCGCCGGGGCCGACATCCCGAGGAACGGCACCAGCCCGCCGGCCGTGAAGCTGCCCGCCGACGCGACGGCGGCCTGGACCGGGCGCGCCCGGGTGGCCTCACTCTGGCCGAGTTCGTCGCGCAGGTGCGCCTCCAGCGCACCCCGCTCGGTCAGCGTCACGGCGACCTGCGTGGCGAGGTCGTGCGGAAGGCCGCGCCGCTCATAGATGCCGACCAGCTCGGCGAGCTCGGCCACGGGGTCGGCCGCCAGCTCCGCGCTCTCCTTGGCCCGGTCCGCGCGTTCCACGTCGGCCTGGGAGCTTACCGACACGTACTCCCCGGCCGCCATCGACATCGCCCCCGCGGTCAGACCCGCGATCCCGGCGGTCAGGACCGCGCCGGTGGAGGCGCCGCTCGCGGCGACGCCGACGATGAGACTGGAGGTGGAGACCAGGCCGTCGTTCGCGCCGAGGACGGCCGCGCGCAGCCAGCCCGAACGGTTCGTGCTGTGCCGCTCCCGGTGCCGCCGCACCGCACCGAATGTCGCCATGGGGGCATTACAGCACGGTGTTGACGATCGGCATCGTCTCGGCGGCTGTGGCACAACTGTGACAATCACCCGTTCCACCAGG
>NZ_CDXDOS010000185.1:0-7001 GCF_978021245.1 Frankia sp. CoBUL1 | reverse complement strand
CGCGGAAAGGCTCACTCACCGAAGCTGACGTGCCTTCAACGAGGGAAACTCCCCGGTCGCGGAGAGTCGGCGGCCAGGAATAAAACCAGAAGAATCGCACGGATGGTCGTGCGGGCGGATGACTTCATCTCGATACTCCACGTCGTGGTCAAGGACGGGACGTCTCCATGGTGGCCGAGAAGAGAAGCAGGACAATAAACTCGGGAAAATGGTGATGATATACCCTCGCTACCTACCTGACATCAAGTTCCGTGGACTCATCGCAGCAGGACGAATTTCGCATTCATATCGCTACATCCGGCAAGCCTGCCGAAGTTCCTGAGCACAGCCAGTGTGGCGGGTGGCTCGGGATGCGGCGTAGCGGGCACCGGACGCTTCCGGCCAGGTGCGTCGTTTCAGGTGCGTCGCTCCGGCCGTCCGTAGATGTCACAGCGAGGAGCGGGCCGCTACGTGCCGCGAGCGCCGGCCGACTCGAACGATCGCGAACGTCGACGACCGGCCAGCCCACTCCGCCGGACCGCACCACCTGCCACCATCACCCCGAACCGGGAAGATCATATCTAGTAATACACGGATTTCCGCTCGGCAATCGCCCACCTCGGCTGCACCACCGCACAGGGGCGGGCCTCTTCCGGAAGGATTTCCCCGGGAGGATCCGTTATTCCGAAAATCCGAGGCACGAGAACCGACCGGTCTGGAACCGAGCGTTCTGGAACCGAGTGCACCGAGCCGCCCTGGCGTGCTCCCCCGCGCAGGTTAGCTGCCCACGCGCCTTGCTACGGTACAACCGTGCCCGCCGCCGCTCGCTCGCTGCGCCGGCGCATCCCGGGCCTTCCCCAGGTTTCGCGTGGTGGGCCAGGACGGCATAACCCGCGCGAGTGCGGGAAAGGCCTGCGGACAGCGGTGACTTGTCCGTGCGGAACGGCCCGGACGTGCGGAACGGCCCGGAGGACCATCAGGACCGCAGGGCCACGGGAGCCAGACCACGAGAACGACGAGGATCGGAACGGCACATGAGGATGCTCGACGGGCGGTCGATGGCCGCCGAGATCGGCAGGTACGTGGTCGACGAGGCCGAGAGGCTGGCTGCGGCGGGAGTCACGCCGACCCTGGCGGTGGTCCTGCCGACCGCGGATCCGGCAGCGTATTCCTATGCCGAGATCATCGAACGGACCGCGGGCAAGGTCGGCGTGCACTGTGTGCTGCATGAGCCGAAGGGCGAGCCTGCGGCGATCCTCGACACGATCGACACCGTCGCCGCCGATCCGACCGTGCACGGGATCATCGTCCAGACGCCGCTGCCAGGCGGGCTGACCTCCCGCGAGGTCGGCGAGCACATTCCGACGGCCAAGGACGTCGACGGGATGAACCCGAGCAGTCTCGGCCGGCTCGCGCTGGGTCTGCCGAGCTTCGCGCCGGCCACCGCCGCCGCGGTGGTGGAGATCCTCACCCGGGCCCGCATCCCGATGTCCGGCGCCCGGGTATGCGTGATCGGCCGCGGCCCAGTGGTCGGCAAGCCGGTCTCGCTGCTGTTGCTCGCCGAGGACGCGACCGTGACGATCTGCCACTCCCGGACCAAGGGACTGGTGAGCATCGCCCACGAGGCCGACATCATCGTGTCCGCCACCGGCCATCCCCGCCTCGTCGGCGCCGGCTTCGTCCGCCCGGGTGCGACCGTCATCGACGTCGGCACCGTCGTGACCGAGACCGGGCAGGTCGGTGACGTGGACGCCGCGGCCGTCTCGTCCGTGGCGGGCGCCCTCACCCCGGTGCCGAGCGGCGTGGGACCGGTCACCACGATGCTCCTGCTGCGCAACACGATCCGGGCGGCGCGCGCCGCCTGATCGGCACACCGGCCACCTGGCATCAGCGGAGCCCGCAGCGGCCTCAGACGGAGCTGTAGACCGGCCCGGCGAGCCGTACCCGGTTACGACCATCGGCCTTGGCCCGGTAGAGCGCGGAGTCCGCACGGGCGATGAGACCGGCGAGGTCGCCGCGGGGGCCGTGATGTGTCGCGACTCCCACGGACACGGTAACCGACAGGGGAGGCCGGCCCTCCAGCCGGCAGTGGGTTCCGGCGACTTGGCGGCGGATCCGTTCCGCGACATCGGCCGCGTTCTCCAGCTCGACCTCGGTGAGCAGCACCACGAACTCCTCGCCCCCGAACCGTCCGACGAGATCCCGGGGGCGGGTGGCCGCCCGCAGCGCGTCCGCCACCGCGATCAGAATGACGTCCCCGATGAGATGACCAAACCTGTCATTGACCCGCTTGAAGTGGTCGATGTCGACCAGGAGCACCGACAGCGGACGCCCCACCTGGCAGGCCCGGTTGATCTCGCGTTCCGCCACCCGGCGCCAGTACGCCG
Organism: Frankia sp. CoBUL1; assembly: GCF_978021245.1. Lineage (NCBI taxonomy): Bacteria > Bacillati > Actinomycetota > Actinomycetes > Frankiales > Frankiaceae > Frankia > Frankia sp. CoBUL1. Next base: position 4,635 of record NZ_CDXDOS010000185.1, on the reverse strand, counting down.
GGTTGGCCAGCCGGGTCTTCGCGTCGGACCGCGCGGCATGCAGGAGCTCGGCGTGCAACAGGCTGCGTTGCAGCAGCAGGACGGGGGGCGTGATCGCCAGCATGAGCAACGGGTTCGCCACCCACAGCACCGCGACCACGATCGACGAGCAGATCTCGGCGGCCTGCGCGGGCACGAGGTCGCGGCACGCATGCCGGAGCGGGGTCCGGGCTGGGATGACAGGTGACGGGACGACCCCGGTCCGGTCCGGCCAGCCCGGCCGGGCTGGACCGGCCGCCACACCGGAGCACGAATCGAGGCTCTCCCGACCGTCGGACGTCGCCATCCCCATCACGGTCAGCCTCATCCCCATCACGGTCAGCCTCGCCACGACCGGGTAAACCGCAACCGCGGCGAGGAAGGCCAGCACCGCGACGCCGGACCCGACGAGGTTGTCGACGGTGAACGGCCCTCGATCGGGGCTAAGCAGCAGATGGACGCTGGAGGCACAGAAGCCCGCGATGCCCAACGCCGCGGCGTGGAACACGCGCAGATGCGGCGGCTGTACTGGATCACGACGGCCGGCGAGCCAGCACAGCGGCAGGCTGATAACCGCCGGGTAGAACGGCGGCAGCAGGACCGCCGCCGCCACCGTCCAGGTGGACAGCAGGTCATGACGTCGGGCCCCGGGAACGGTCAGATCCTCACCCAGCCGTCCGGACGCCACCACGGCCAGCGCCCCGAGAACAACGAAGGTGGCGGAGGCCGCGAGGTCGGTCCATCGCGGACGCAGACCCGCCGCCGCGAACCCGGCCATGCTCAGCCAGCAGAAGACTACGATGAACCCCCGCCGCATCAACCCCCCGGGCACGCGCCACAGCATCCAGCCGTGGCCGAGCAGGCGCAGCACGGCCAGGCGAGGGCCGGCCAGGCGAGGTTCCGTGACGTGGGCGCCGGCCAGGCGAGGGCCCAACGGCGGAGGGCCGATCATCCGGGGGCCGACGGGTTCGGCGCTCGCGGGAGGGGCGGACGCTTCGCCTCGTGCCGCCCCGCGACCGGTCCGGGCAGTCGTGTCCGCTCCCCGCGTGGTCACCCCGCGGACTCGCCGCCAGCCACGCCGAAGGGTGCCCACCAGAACGGAACCCGCGCCCCGCGCCAGTCGTATGCGTAACGGCATTGGTGGATGGCCTTCCTCGTTCTTGTCCACGGCCGTACCCGGCCGGAACCGCCCGGTGAATCCAACCTGGTCGCTGCTACTTACGGTGAATCTTCGAGAACGAAGAGTACGAAGGCGCTTCGCCAATTCGCAACCGTCCGAATGCCGGTTCTTAGCCGTTCGCGGCGTCGCCGAGCCGTGTTTTCTCCCCGGCACGCGCGCGATAGTTGCCCAGGAAATGGCACCTGACCTGCGACGACGAATGCCGGGCCGAAGGAGGCGTCACGACGGGCCGCCCGGTCGCGTCGGCTGCGGGACACCGCCGAGAGACCACATCCGACACGCCCGGGAAACGGCACGTCCGCCGCCCGGAGACCAAGGACGGCCGAGGGAGGGACCGCCGAGGGACCAGCTCGATGCCCGCCGTCCGCTCCTGACACCTGGCGGCGGCGTAGGGACCGACGCGTCGGTAACGCGGACGAACCAGTAACGCGGACGAACCAGTAACGCGGCGATCAGGTGGTACGGGCGACCGCCTCGACCATCGCGGCGGCCAGGGTGGCCACGTCGGCGGGGGAGATGATGAACGGCGGCATCGTGTAGACCAACCGTCCGCACGGGCGGACCCAGACCCCGAGATCCACCAACAGCGGCTGGATCACGGTCATGTCGACGGGCTCCCGCGTCTCGATCACCCCGATGGCGCCGAGTACCCGCACGTCGGCGACCCCGGGCAGGTCGGCAGCCGGGGCGAGCCCGGCGGAGAGCCCGGCGGAGATCTCGCGCACCCGAGCCTGCCAGGGCGAGGAGAGGAGCAGGTCGATGCTGGCGTTCGCGACCGCGCTTGCCAGGGGGTTGCCCATGAACGTGGGGCCGTGCATGAACGTGCCGGCAGGCGAGTCGCAGACGCCCGCCGCGACCTCGTCGGTGCACAGCGTCGCGGCCATGGACAGGTAGCCACCGGTCATCGCCTTGCCCACGCACATGATGTCGGGGCTGATGCCGGCATGGTCGCAGCCGAACAGCTCGCCCGAGCGGCCGAACCCGATCGCGATCTCGTCGGCGATCAGCAGCACCCCGTAGTGGTCGCACAGCTCGCGCAGCCGCGCCAGCCAACCCGGCGCGTACCACCGCATGGCTCCGGTGCCCTGCACGACAGGCTCGCAGATGACCGCCGCGATCTCGTCGGCGTGCCCGGCCAGCAGCCCCTCGATCTCGGCGACGTGAGCGTCCTCACACGGCTCGTCGAAGGCGCAGGCCGGGGCGGAGGCGAACAGATGACGGGGCAGCAGGTGGCTGAACAGGTGATGCATGCCCGCGTCCGGATCACAGACCGCCATCGCGCCCGAGGTGTCGCCGTGGTAGCCGCGTCGGATGGTGAGCAGGCGCGTCCGGCCCGGCCGGCCCCGCCCGATCCAGTACTGCAGCGCCATCTTGATCGCGACCTCGACGGCGACGGAACCCGAATCGCACGGGAAGACCCGCCGTAACGGATCCGGCGTGATCGCCACGAGGGTCTCGGCGAGGGCCACCGCCGGCTCATGGGTCAGACCGCCGAACATCACATGGGACATCGTCTCGAGCTGCCCGCGCACCGCCTCGTCGAGCACGGGATGCCGGTAGCCGTGAATCGCCGCCCACCACGACGACATCCCGTCGATCAATTCCCGGCCGTCGGTCAACGTCAGCCGGGTCCCCGCGGCGGATGCGACCGGGAAGAGCGGCGTGGAGCCGGATACCGAAGCATACGGATGCCAGACCACCCGCCGATCGCGGGCGACAAGGTCGCCCACGTCCGCCACCGGGGTCTGGGGCCGGGGGGTGAGCGCGGGCGGCGGGACGGCGATCGTCGAACGAGGGGTCACCTCCCCACTCTCGCCCATCCCGGTCGACGGCGGTGGCCTGGGTGGCGCTGGCCCGGGCCGATCGTCGTACGTCTCACACAACTGCGGTCTCACACCACTGCGTCACCCGCCCGAGCTCGTCACCCGCCCGTCCTGCCCTCGAACCCCAACCCGACAGGAGTCCAACTCGCGGCTACCCCCACTCAGTCGGCGGCGTCGAGGACGGCGAGCGCTTCGACGAGGACGAGGAAGTCACGGGGCAGGTCGACGCACACGGTGGTCCGGGCCGGGAGGGGTCCTTGACCCAGATCGCATAGACCGTGTTGAACTCCTCGAGATGGGCGCTATTGGTCAAGCGGACGCGCATCATGATGACATCATCGAAGGTGACGTCGGCGGCGGCGACGCCAGGGGCACGACCGATGTCGTGCAGAAGCGCCGCAGCGACGACATCGGCATCCGCACCAGACCGCCGTGCTTGCTCGGCGGTCTGGCGCGTGCTCCAGCTGGTTGACGCCCCCGTCCTCGTACGGATTGCCTTCCAGCCCACGCAGTATCGCGAGGATGCCAGGAACTGTGAAGTGAGGTAGTGCGGATGGTTCGCCTTCCATGGTTCGCCGTCTCGGTCGACCGACCCCTCGGCCAGGGTGAGGCCAAGTTTCCCGGCGGCGGCATCGCCCCGGTGTGATCTTCGCGGCGGAGGCGGAGGCGGAGGCCTCTGGCTGATCGTCGGCTAGGAGTGCCAGGTAGGAGTAGTTGCCCAGGCGCATCGGGCAGGATGTCAGTGTGGTCATCCCGATTCACGACATCAATCCCCTGCGCCGCCGCCCGGTCGTGACCTGGCTGCTCATCGCGGCGAACGTGGTGATCTTCGTTTTCTTCGAACCGGTGGTCAGCTCGGTCGCCGGCACGGAGACGTCGGCGGCACAGAACATCTGTGAGCAGCAGCGGTTCTTTCAGGAGTGGGGCGCGATCCCGTGGGAACTGGTGCACAATGCGCAGCTCACCGCCGCGAACTCCGGCCGGGTCGGGGTGGATGCGGCCGGCAACCCGGGATGCATCGTGGAATCACCGCCCAGCTTCGACAAGATCCCGGTGCTGTCGGTGCTGACCTCGATGTTCCTGCATGGAAGCTGGCTTCATCTGATCGGCAACATGCTGTTCCTCGGGGTCTTCGGCAACAACATTGAAGATCGCATGGGCAGGCTGCTCTACCCGCTGTTCTACCTGGTCTGCGGATACGCCGCCGGGTACGGCTTCGCCTTGTTGGAGGGTGGGTCGACGAACACCCTGATCGGCGCCTCCGGCGCGGTCGCCGGCGTGTTGGGGGCCTATCTGGTGCTCTTCCCACGGGCCCGCGTCATCGGCCTGGTCTCCGTCCTGTTCTTTCTGCCGTTCTGGCTGCCGGCCTGGATCGTCCTCGGTTTCTGGTTCGCGTTGCAGTACATCTACTTCACCGGATTCGGCGTCGCCGACGGCGGTACCGTGGCGTACGGAGCACATGTAGTCGGCTTCGCGGTCGGCGCGTTGCTCGTCATGCCGTTCATCAGCCGGCTGCGAGCCGCCGGCCCCGGGACGCCGCTCCGGGTGCCCCAACACGGCTGGATTCGCGGCACGGGGAACTCGTCGGCCCGCCACCGCCGCCCCTACTGAGCC
>NZ_CDXDOS010000184.1:0-7010 GCF_978021245.1 Frankia sp. CoBUL1 | reverse complement strand
CCTGCACTCCACCGGCATGCTTTCCGACACTTCCGGGCAACCCGGTTGGCCGGTACCGTCCGGCCCTATAATTCAGAAATCACCGATCAACATCCCCGCATAGGGCCACAAGTCCCGGCCCCACGGAGCGGTACATCGCGACAACACGTGGAACCACCCCGGCCGGGTTGACGACAGTCACGACCGCAGAACCCCGCGCCCATAGACTTCCCAGCCATAAACCCCAGGGAGCACGGTGTCAGACCAGCCTCGCAAGAGCAGAGCGGACAGGGGGCACGTTCGCCTCAACCAACGGGATCTCCACGCCCTCGAATGGATCTTCGACATGCGGGCCGCCTTCGAGTCGGACATCTCGGAGATTCTCGGCCCGGAACACCCGATCTCCAAGAACGCGGCCCGCGCCGTCGTGAAGCGCTGGGAGAACGCCGGAGTCGCCTCCGCCGATCCCGTACTCGCCGGCCAGGGCCGGCTCGTACGGCTCACCGCCGAGGGCACCCGGCTGGTCAGTTCGATGGAACTGGAATCCGACGGAGCGGCGACGAGCGCGGCGGGGGCCGTGCGCCACGCCATGGTCGCCCGCGCCCGGCTGCGGATCGAGAACGCCGGGGTGGGCGGGTCGCGGGTGCTGGCCTGGATCAGCGAGCGACAGTGGCGGCACGAAAACGAGGCCGCCCTGCACACCGGGTCGCACGTTCCCGATGGATTCGTCCGCCTCGATGGCGGGATGACGGGAGTCGTGCAGGTCGGCCATACCCGGGTGGAGGTCGCCCGGCTCCGGCCGCTGATCGCGAAGCTCGCCCGTCACCATCCCGTCGTCGTACTCGCCGTTCCCCGGGGGGAGCTGGCCGGCAACCCGGCCGGCCCCGCCGCCGTCACCGACGACGGCGACGGCCTGCCGGCGACGGTCTTCACCGTGGAGATCTGACTTCACTTCTGACGTCACTGTGAAGATCTGAGCCCGGCGAGACGCTCGGCGAGCAGCTCGGCGAGATGCCGCCCGCGCCGGGCGGCGACGTGTTCGGCCTGGGTCCGGCAGGAGAATCCGTCGGCGAGCAGCACGGTGCCCGCGGGAGCCGAGGCGATCGCCGGGCCCAGGGTACGGGCGGCGATCGCCATCGACACGTCGTAGTGCCCGGCCTCCATACCGAAGTTGCCGGCCAGGCCGCAGCAGCCGGCGAGGACGTCGACGTCCGCGCCGGCCGCCGCCAGCAGGCCGCGGTCGGCGGCGAATCCCATGACCGCGTGCTGGTGGCAGTGCGGCTGGGCAAGGATGCGCACCCCGTCGAGACGCGGCGGAGTCCAGCCGATGGTGTCGCCGAGCAGCTCGGCGAGGGTACGCACCGCACCGGCTACCAGCGCGGCGGCGGGGTCGCCCGCGAGCAGCTCGACGAGGTCGCCGCGCAGCACCGCCGTGCAAGACGGTTCCAGGCCGACGATCGGCGTCCCGGCCCGGGCGTACGGCGCGAGGCAGTCGACGGTCGCTCGCAACCGGCGGCGCGCACCGTCGAGCTGGCCGGTGGTGATCCAGGTGAGACCACAGCACGCTGGGCCCGGCGGCACGATCACCCGGTAGCCGGCGTCCGCCAGCACTGCCACGGCGGCCCGGCCGACCTCGGGGGAGAACGCCTCCGTGAACGTGTCGATCCACAGCACCACCTCCCGGCTGTGGGCCTCGCGCCTGTGGATCCCCCGCCCGTCGGCTGCTTGCCCGTCAGCCGGCCGCCCGTCAGCCGGGTACCCGTTTCCCAGCTCCGAGCCGCTTCCCAGGTCCGAGCCGCCGTGCTCGCGCCACCAGCGGCTGAACGGTTGCCTGGCGAAGGCCGGCACCTCGCGGCGCGCGTCCATGCCCCCCATCCGCAGCAGCAGCCGTCGCACCGCCGGTCCGGCCAGCACCGCGTTGACCAAGCGTGGCGCCCGCCCGGCGACCCGGGCCCATCGGGGCAACCAGCCGAGCACGTAATGGCTGACCGGCCGGAGCCGATGCCGGTAGGCGCGGAACAGCACCTCGGACTTGTACGTCGCCATGTCCACCCCGGCCGCGCAGTCGCGCGCGCACGCCTTGCACGACAGGCACAGGTCGAGCACCTCGGCCACCTCCGGGGCCCGGGCGCCCCCGGCACCTCCGCGGACCAGCGAGCCGTTCGCCATCTCCTGCAGCACCCTGGCCCGGCCGCGGGTGGAATCTTTCTCGTCGCGCGTCGCGAGGTACGACGGGCACATGAAGCCGCCGGCCGCCGGCGTGTCGGCCCGGCAGGTGCCCAGCCCGACGCAGCGGTGGACGGCCCGCCCGAACTCCCCCGCGTCGGCGGTGAAGGCGAATCCGCCGATGGTGGGCAGCGGGCGAGCCGCCGGCAGGCGCAGGTCGGCGTCGATCGGCCTCGGCCGGACCAGCACACCCGGGTTGAGAAGATCGTCCGGGTCGAACAGGGCCTTGAAACCGGCGAAGACGCCGAGCGCGACCGGCGAGTACATCCTGGCCAGCAGCTCACCGCGGGCCCGGCCGTCCCCGTGCTCACCGGATATCGAGCCGCCGTAGGAGGCGACCAGGTCGGCGGCCTCGGTCAGGAACGGGCGCAGGCGCCCCGGGGCCTCCGCCAACGGTAGATCAATCCGGATGTGCACGCAGCCGTCCCCGAAGTGTCCGTACGGCACCCCGTCGATCCGGTGCGCGCGCAGCAGGTCCTCGAAGTCACGCAGGTAGGCTCCCAGGCGCTGCGGCGGCACGGCCGCGTCCTCCCAGCCGGGCCAGGCTGGTTCCCCCGCCGCGGTCCGCCCGGCGAGACCCGCGCCGTCCTCGCGGATCCGCCAGAGGGCGCGGGTCTGCGGGCCGGTGGGCAGCACCCGGGCGGCCCTCGTGCCCGCGGCGGTCGCCAACGCCCGGCCGGCCGCGAGCGCCTCCGCCGGGCTCGCCCCACCGACCTCGACGAACAGCCAGCCGGTGCCGGCGGGAAGCTCCGGTACGGCCCACGGTCCCCGGTGCCGGCGCACGATGTCGACCAGGCGCGCGTCCATGCCCTCCACCGCCAGTGGAGCGTGCGGGAACAGCAGCGGCACGGCGTCCGCGGCGGCCGGCATGTCCGGATAGCCCAGCACGACCATCGCGGTCGCGGCCGGCCGGGGGACGAGGCGGACGGTCGCCCCGAGCACGACCACACAGGTGCCCTCGGAGCCCACCAGGGCCTTCGCCAGGTCGCCGCCGCGTTCGGGCAGCAGGTGCTCCAGCGAGTAGCCGGAGACCTGGCGGGGGAACCTGCCGAGTTCGGTGCGCAGGACCGCCAGGTTGGCCCGGACGAGGTCGTCGAGCCCGGGGACTGCCGGATGCCCAGAGCCACCCGGGCCGACCCGTAGCCGACGTCCCGTGCCGTCGAGCACGTCGAGATCGACGATGTTGTCGGCGGTCCGGCCGTAGGCGATCGCCCGTGCGCCGCAGGCGTTGTTGCCGATCATGCCGCCGATGGTGCAGCGGGCATGGGTGGAGGGATCCGGACCGAATCGCAGCCCGTGCCGGCTGGCCGCCGCCTGGAGGCTGTCCAGGATGACCCCGGGCTGCACGCTCGCGGTGCGGGCGGCCGGGTCCAGGGAGATGATGCGGTGTAGGTGGCGGCTGAGATCCATCACCACCCCGGGGCCCACGGCGTTGCCCGCGATGGAGGTGCCCGCGCCCCGGGCGGTCAGCGGGGTCGCGGTGGACCGGCAAACTGCCACGATCGCCAGGATGTCCCCGACCTCCCGGGGGAACACCACGGCCGCGGGCGGCACCCGGTAGTTCGAGGCGTCGGAGGAGTACTCGGCCCGGCGTCGGGCCGAGGCGTCGACCATGGGCCGGACCACTCGATCATGATCTACACCGGTGCCGGCGACCATCGATCCGGCCGTGGTCGGTCGCTCCCCGAGCGCCGCCCGCAGCATCTGGACCAGCTCCGCCCGGTCCCCGGCCCCTGTTCCGGCCCCGGCCCGATCCCCGGGACGCCGAAACTGTCGGCGAAACCGTTGGACCCGCACGCGACGCTGCTCCCGCTGCACCCCACCATCCTCGCCACAGGCCAGGCCGGCCGCACCGGATCGACCTGCCACCGTGAATCTTCAAGGAGATCACCCTCCCGGAACCCGGGCACGGCACGGTCGGTGGCCTCCTTCGGCCGCTCACTGATGTTGACCATGCCGACGATCCTGCCCCCTGGTCACGGTGCCGCGCGACTGGTTAACCCATTAACCCACCCAGTCCAGCCCTTGGACAGCATGATCTCCAGCTCGGTTCGCAGTTCCCCTCTGTCCTGCAGGAGTGCGCGGTCTCAACTGGGTCAGTGCACCAGGCGTGAAATCCAGTCACAGGCCTGGATCTGATAGGACGTGGTTCCCCTGATGCGATGAAGGGGCGCGGCCTGTGAGGGTCTGGCGGGTGGGGTTGGGCCGGGAGACGAGGCGACGCGGGGCCTCGGTAGGAAGTAGTCCTTCCACAGATCACTTCACCGAAGGACCCCGCGTCCCGCGTGAGTTTCACGTACACTGCCGAGCTGCCCTTCGGCGATCACACCGTCTTCCGTCTGGCCGGACTGTTGGTCGCGGAGCGTCAGCGTCGTGGTACCCGTAACGGCACTCACACGCTGTCCGCGCTGGAGCAGGCCGTGATGGCCCTGCGCTGGTTCTGTGACGGCACGCGGACCCGCCTGCCCTTCAACGATCATGGAGTGTCCCGGTCAGTGGGCTACCGCTACCTGCACGAGGGCGTCGCCGTGCTGGCCTGGCAGGCCCCTGACCTGCGCGAGGCGTTGATGCGGGCCAGGATCGCAGGCAATCGCCATCTGATCGTCGATGGCACGGTCATCGAGACCGACCGGCTGCGCGTGCCTGGTCCGACCGAGGGTGTGGACCTGTGGTGGTCCGGCAAGATCTCGATCACGGTGGCAACGTCCAAATCCTGTCGGCCCCCGACGACGGCTGGCCACTGTGGGTCTCGGACGTGCCCCCGGCCGCGAACACGACTCGACCGCTCTGCGCGCCTCCGGCGCGCTGCCGATCCTGGAGGAGGAGTGGACCGCCGACCTACACGAGGTGCTGTTCGACCTCGGTTACGAAGGGTTGGGCGGCCCAGCCCGGCTGCCCACGCTCGCCTGCAAGAAGTCCCCGGCTCCTACCCTAGAGAGTCACACAAGCCTACCACCAGCAAAATCAGTGGCCGGGTACCACGCGGTCGGCGACCTCGGCAGAGTGCTCGGAGATGCCGACCATGCCGGCGATCCTGGCCTGCTTCGGCCGAGTCGACCCCCGCGGCCGGCGCTCCGCCCGGCCCGACCGCAGCGCGAGCTTCAGCCGCGTGTTCAGTTCCCCGCGCGCCTGAACGGAGAGCGTCTGGTAAATCGTCTCGTGCGACACGCGCATCTCCGGATCATCCGGGAAGTCCTTCTTCAGCCGATTAGACACCTGTTTCGGCGAGAAGTCGGCCGCCAGCCGTTCGGCCACCGCGTCGTGCAGCCGGACGTGCGTTTCCAGCTTGAACGCCTTCGGTCGCCGCCGCTGCTCGTCGGCGCGTTTCTGCGCGTCCGCGGCGCAGTATCCGGCATTGCCGCCGTTGCGCGAGACCTCACGGCTGATCACCGACTGGTTTCGGTCCAGCCGGGCCGCGATCATCCGGTGTGACAGTTTCTCGGCCAAGCCCCTGGAGATCGCCTCCCGCTCCTCCAAGGTCAACTCGACGCCGCGCACTCAGCCCTCCGATCAGTGGATCATCTTTCTACCAGCGCTGATGCGCTGATCATCTGCGACCGCCCCGGGTGGCCGTGGTGGGTACACACCGGTACCGGTCGGGTCTGGGTGACGCCGGGTGGGTGGTTGCCGAAGCGGTGTTGCCGCCGGTACCGAGGGGCGGCAGGCCCGGGGCGGGCCCTCGCCGGGGCATCGTGGGCGCCATCCGGTACGTGGCTACGTGGCCCGCAACGGGATCGTTTGGCGGGCGCTGCCGGCGGGGGGTCGTGGACCATCCTGAAGACCACCGTCGAGACCGCCCGGGAGAACCCCGGCCGGAAAACCTCCGGGGCCCTGCCGGGACGAGGGGTGGTCGAACGCACCCTCGCCTGGCTTACCGCCCACCGGCGGCTTGCCCACGGCTCCCACGGCTATGGACGTCATCCCGCCGCCTCCGAATCGTTCATCAACGGGCTCGTGCGCGCTGGTCCGCGCTAGTCGTAGCTCTTCCGGCCGGTAGGACTTGCCGCCCTTCCAAAAACGTTACGAACGGGCCGGCAAGCCGGCAAGTTTTGTGAATAAATGACTTTTTTGCGCATTCTGCGGATCGGGGCCGGTGGTGAGGGGCCGCCGGGCACAGCGGAAGAAACCGCCGGCGGCGTGTCACCGCCGTGGGGCTGGCACGCAGATCGCACAGCGGTGAACGCTGCGAACGAGCCGGCAAGTTTTGTGAATAGACAGCTTTTTGCGCATTCTGCGCAGGCGAGGAGCTGGCCCGCACCGGCGAGCAGCGCTGCCGGGACCGCGACCGCCAGCCCACCCCACACCGGCCTTTTCCGGCGACCGCCCGAACGCGATCTTCCGCAGCACCGCGAGCCCCGCCCCCAGCGCCTCACGCCCGGTCTCCCGCTCAACCAGCCGGCAGCGCGACGCCGGCCCGGCCGAACGCAGCGCCTGCGCCCCACCGGCGCACCACGCCCGGTGCCAGCGCCGCACCGACCGCACACCGACCCGCAGCTCCGCGGCGACCTGTGCGACCGGCTCGTCCCGGGCGAACCGTTCGGCCGCGGCCCTCCGGACCGGTTCCCGGCGATCCCGTTCCGTGGCGGTCAGCCCGCCACCCGTCGCGTACCTCATACCAGCCGGCTACCCGAACAGAACCCGCACCACCCACCCAAAAATCACAATAAGGTGAAGGATCATCGTGCTTCCACACAACTTCGCAGATTAAAACTCAGTAGCGGAAGACCCACGGTCTCGGAAAGCCGGAGACGTTCACTTTTCTGGGGTTCACGTGTCTGTGCGCGACGTTTAAGAAGGGGCACTTC
>NZ_CDXDOS010000183.1:0-7030 GCF_978021245.1 Frankia sp. CoBUL1 | reverse complement strand
CCCATACTCCCACCCGCTCCTGTGGTTACGTTGTCAATCTCGCGGGATATGTGGTCTCCGCGGTGTTCGCCGTCATCGGGGGGAGGGAACGCCGCGGGAAACGCGTCCCACCCACCACCCACTGGATGCGCACCATCCGCGGCGAGCGCGGCGGGTGCGGGCGCTCTGACCATGAGGAGCCTCTTCTCGACACCAACGATTGCGATTTCGTAGTCGACGCTAGTGAGCGAAATCCACGTGGTCACCGACCCGGAGCCCGCGTGTCGCATCCGCAACCGGATGGTCGGTGGTGGATGCGTGGTCGTCAAAACGCACCGTGGCACCCCACCAGGACCGCGTATGACCTATGGAAGCCCTCGTATAGAGCATCGGTATCCGGTCAGGACCTTCACTTTGTCACCGGATTGAGATCCGGAACGACGGGCGGTGACGAGAAGGGACTACATCTGGTAACCGACACCGTCCCGGTGGCGGAGTGGAACGTGTCACGCAAGCCATGGATCCAGGCATCGGTTTCAGGCGCGGCGGCACCGTCAGGCGCGGCACCGTCAGGCGGCGCGGCGGCCGCTCAGGGCCGGCTGTACCGGGTCTCCCGCCAGCGGTGCACCAGGCCCTCGGGGACGTCCTCGGTCGTCAGCGCGAATCCGATGTGGTCGTGGTAGCGGCCGTCGATGGCGAGGAAGTGCCGGTGCAGCCCCTCCTCGCGGAAGCCGAGCTTCGCGAGCACCCGCCGGCTCGCGGCGTTCTCCGGGCGCACATTCGCTTCCACCCGGTGCAGCCCGACCGGCCCGAAACAGTGGTCGACGACGAGCGCGAGCGCGGTCGGCGTGATGCCTCGACCGGCGTACTCGCTATCGATCCAATAGCCGACCTGAGCGCTGTTGAACGCCCCGCGCACGATTGTGGACACGGTCACCTGACCGACGAGCCGCCCCTCGAAGGTGATCGCGAACGGCAACGTGGCGCCGAGCCGGGCCTGCTGGCGCAGGCGGTGCCACATCTGACGGTAGATCGAGAGGGTCTGGCGCTGCGCCCAGGTCTCGCGGACCATCATCACTCCGGGTGGGGTCGCCTCCCACGGCGCCAGCCAGTCGGCGTTGCGCAGCCGCACCTCGACCCACGTGGAGGCGTCACGCAGACGAAGCGGCCGCACCTGGACCCGTCCGTCAGTCAGGACTGCCGGCCAACCCGGAGCTCCCACCGTCGCGCCCTATCCGGCGTCAACGGCATCGACGGCAGCGGCATCGACGGCAGGGGCAGCGGCAAGGCCCGCGGACCCCGCGGCCGGGTGCCCGTGGTCGTCGGCTCCGCGCAGCTGGGCGACGGCATGACCCACCACCCCGGCCAGCACGCCCAGCCCGTCGCGTACCCCACCGGTCGAGCCGGGCAGATTCACCACCAGGGTGGCGGCGACGGTTCCGACGAGCCCGCGGGAGAGCATCGCCGCCGGCACGGTCTCCCGACCCGCCGCGCGCAGCGCCTCAGCGAGTCCGGGCACGGCCCGCTCAATCACCTCGCGCGTCGCCTCGGGGGTGACGTCGCGGGGACCGAGGCCGGTGCCACCAGTGCTCACCACTAGGTCCACTCCGTCGGCGACGGCGGACCGCAGCGCGGCGACGATCTCATCCCGCCCGTCCGGGACGATCGTCGCCGCGCCCACCTCGAAACCGAGCTCGACGAGCCCGGCGACGAGCAACGGGCCCGACCGGTCGGCATAGATCCCTCGGTACGCCCGGTCGGAGACGGTGATGACCCGGGCCCGGGCACCCGCGGGAAGGTGGCGCCTGCCACTCATTCCGCGGACCCCGCGTCCGGCGGGAGGTCGGCATGCCAGTCCCCGGAGCGCCCCCCGGTCTTCGCGATCACTCGCACCCCGGTCAGCTCCGCGGCGGGATCCACCGCCTTGACCATGTCGTGCAGCGTAAGCCCGGCGACGGCGACGGCGGTCAGCGCCTCCATCTCGACGCCGGTCCGGTCCGCCGTCCGGACCGTGGCCATGATCGCCACACCGTCGTCCCGTACGTCCAGCTCGACCGTGACGCCGGAGATCGCGATGGGATGGCAGAGCGGAACGAGATCGGGCGTGCGCTTGGCCCCCATGATCCCTGCGACCCGGGCGACTGCGAGGGCGTCGCCCTTCGGTACCCCCTGCCCGCGCAGCAGCGCCACAACCTCGGGAACGACCCGCAGCATCCCGGTGGCGGTCGCGGTACGGGCAGTGACGTCCTTCGCCGACACGTCGACCATGCGGGCCGCGCCGCGGTCGTCGACGTGGGTGAGCCGGGCGGCGGTCACCGGGCCGCCGATCCGGCGGCCCGGGTCACGGCCGGGGAAGCCGGGTCCGGGGAAACCGGGTCCGGCGCATCGACGTCCGCAGTGTCCGCAACCGCCCAGGCCATGCCGGAGAGAATGGCCCCCGATACGTCCGGGAGCAACAACGCCGGCAGCCGGCTGCCCGCCGGCACCTCGGTAACCTCCTCAGGGATGATCAGCAACGCCTGCGCTCCCGCCAGCGAGGTGAGCTGATGTGACCCCTGCCCGCCGGCCAGATGGGCGACGGTGGCGGGTTCCAGGCGCCTACCGTCCCCGCTCCGCTCCAGCCCCACCCTCGGGAAGGACCTCGTCCCGAGGGGGGAACGCAGGTCGGATCCGACGGTCACGACAATCCGCGGGAGCCCGGTGCCGGCGAGACCGCGCATCCGTTGCAGGGCCGGGCGGACGAACAGCTCGAACGAGATGAGGGCGCTGACCGGGTTCCCCGGCAACGTGAAGACGGGCACACCGTCGACCAGGCCGAAACCCTGCGGCTTGCCCGGCTGCATCGCGACCCGATCGAACCGGACAGTCCCGGTCCGCGCGAGCACCTCCTTGACGACGTCATATGCCCCGACGCTGACGCCACCGGTCGTCACCACGGCATCCACGTCGGGAAGCACCCCGTGCAGGGCGGCGGCGAAGGCGTCCGGCTCGTCGGGCACCCCGGCCAGGCGGCGTACCACCGCGCCGGCCTCCCGCGCCGCGGCGGCGATGCCATGGCTGTTCGAATCGACGATCTGCCCGGCGCCCAGCGGTGTACCGACCTCGACAAGCTCGGTCCCGGTGGACAGCACCGCCACCCGCGGCCGGGGATGCACCGGCGGGCGGGCCACGTTGACCGCAGCGAGCAGGCTGATCTGCGCGGAGCCGATGATCGTCCCGGCGGGGAGCACCAGGGCGCCCGGGGCGACGTCCTCCCCCGTCCGGCGGATGTGCAGGCCACGGCGCGGCGCCCGCTGGACCGCAACGGTCTGGCGGCCACCGTCGGTCCACTCGAGCTGGACGACCGTATCCGCTCCCGAGGGCAGCGGGGCCCCGGTCATGATGCGTACCGCGGCGCCGGGGAGCAGCGCGGCCGGCGAACCCGGACCCGCGGGGACGTCGCCGATGACCGGTAGGGAGACGGGAGTGGCCGCCGACGCCTCGGCCACGTCGGCGGCCCGGACGGCGTACCCGTCCATGGCCGAGTTGTCGAACCCGGGAAGCGCGACCGTCGCCCGGACGTCCGCGGCGAGCACGCATCCGTGCGCCTCGTCCAGCCTGGCCTGCCGAGCGCGGGTCGGCCGCACCGTAGCCAGGATCCGCTCGAGGTGTTCATCCACCGAAGTCATGGGCGCCCGTCCATTTCTCTGCCCTTCGATGCACCACTCGTCGCACGCCGGGTCCGGCATCACCCAGGCTACGGCCGTCGAAGCCCGGATCCCTCTTACCCGCAGTTACCTTCAGATATTACCCGCAGTTACCTTCAGGTAGCTCCAGCAGTCGGGGCGGGGCGCGTCCGCTCCGGGCCTCCCAGTCCGGGCCTCCCAGTCCGAACGGCATGCCGCGACCGCCGGGCGCTGGCCGGTTCCGGGAGCGTTCCGGTCCTTGCCGGAGTCGTCACTGGAGCCGTCAAGGCCTACCCGAAGAGAAGCCGGGACATCCCGACACCCTCAGGCGATGAAGGGGATTAAATTTAAGCAATGTGGATAAATTAGGACAATGCTGCCTTCGGGCCACCTGACGCGACATACTCCTCGATCCACGGGTACAGCTCGGGGCCAAGGTCGGCGCGCTCGCATGCGAGCCGGATGACAGCCTTCAGGTAGTCCACCCGGTCACCGGTGTCGTACCGCCGACCCGTGAAGATCACCCCGTGGACGGGCTCGGCGGCAGTGTCGGTGTCGGCGTCCCCCGCGGCACCGGCCGGTTCGACCGCCCGTAGCGCCAGGATCCGCAGGGCGTCGGTGAGCTGGATCTCCCCGCCCCGTCCCGGCTCGGTCCGCCGCAGGACGTCGAAGATCGTCGGCGAGAGGATGTACCGCCCGATGATCGCCAGATTGCTCGGGGCCTGCGCGACCGGTGGCTTCTCGACCAGGTCACGGATCCGCACGATCCCGTACCGGTCGTCGGCCCCGCCGGTGTCGGCACTGGTGCCGACGGACTCCACCGTGGCGACGCCGTAGAGGGAGACCTGGTCCTCGGGCACCTCCATCAGGGCGATGACGCTGCCCCCGAAGCGGCGCTGCACGGCAAGCATCTCCTCGAGCAGCAGGTCCCGCTCGTCGATGAGATCGTCACCGAGGAGGACGGCGAACGGCTCGTTTCCCACGTGCGCCGCCGCGCAGAGCACGGCATGACCGAGCCCACGCGGCGACTGCTGGCGGACCGAGTGGACCTCGGCCAGTTCCGCCGACGCCCGGACCCGACGGAGACGAAGATCGTCACCCTTCCGTTCGAGGGCCACCTCGATGTCCGCCTCACGATCGAAATGATCCTCGATCGCCTTTTTCGTGCGGCTTGTGACAAGCAGGACATCGCGCAGGCCGGCGCGGGACGCCTCCTCGACGACGTATTCGATAGCCGGCCTGTCGACGACCGGCAGCATCTCCTTGGGGACGGCCTTCGTCGCCGGCAGGAAGCGGGTCCCCAGACCCGCGGCTGGAATGACCGCCTTCGTTACTGGCATAGCCGAAACCTTAGTCGGGTCCGTGGACACGGGCACCGCCCATGGCCCCGGCACAGGCAATGCACAGCTCACGGTGGCCGCCGGTCCCGCCCGCCGCCCGGACATGCGCCGCGGGTCCGAGAACGAGCCCGCGGCACCCCGTGCCACCCGGTCCACCACCGACAGCACCCCTACCGGTGACTGACAACACCTCCACCAACAACCGATAAAATCACCATCAGTAACTATATATGCCACAATTGGCAACCTGGGCCCCCTCCGCCCGACATCACGCCCACGTTCGCGTGCCGTATGCCGCGGCAACCCCCCGCTGGCGGCCAACCTGCGGGAGGCTGTCAGTGTGCAGTGGAATGACCGGCCTCCGGGTGATCTCGACGAAGAGCTCACCGTCGAGCTGACGATCCGTCCGCATTCCGGACCGGTGTCCGGACGCGGGAGTCGGCCAGCGGACCCCGGGCGTGCCCGCCCCCGTCACGACGGTATCGACCGAACCCCCGGCACCGGCTCCGAGGCCGGCGGCGGCTTTGGGCGGATCGCACCCGCCCTGGTCGGCGGCGCGTCGGCGCTGGGTGAGACGAGTACGGCCATCCAGGCCGTCAGGACAGACGCGGGCGGGACAGCCCCGGCGGGAGGGACCGTCCCCGCCGGTGTGGCGAGCGAGGCAGGCGAGACGAGCGAGGCCAACGAGGTAGGCGAGGCCAACGAGGTAGGCGAGGCCAAGGCTCGCCTGCGGGCCCGGCTACTGGTACAGCGCCGCGCATCCGTGGCCCTGCGTCGGGGCTCGCTGTCCAGGTCGGATGCGTCCCGACTGGCCAACCGCATCCAACGGCTGCCCGAGGTGGAGGCCGCGCGGTGCGTGGCGGCGTATGTGGGGCTGCCCGGCGAGCCGGACACCGCCGAACTGCTCGATCGACTGCTGGCTCGCGGGGTGCGGGTGCTGTTGCCCGCCCTACGCGCCGATCTCGATCTGGACTTCCGGGAGCACGTCGGAACGCTGGTGCCCGGCGCGCTGGGTACCCGCGAACCACCGGCGGCGGCACCCCGTGGGGTTCTCGCCGAGGCCGACGTGGTGATCATCCCGGCGCTCGCGGTCGACCGGACGGGCCGGCGTCTGGGGCGCGGTGGGGGCTCCTATGACCGGGTGCTGGCCCGGGTGGGCGCCGACGTTCCGGTGATCGCCGTCCTGCACGACCAAGAGGTTCTGGATGAGATCCCCATGGAGCCCCATGATCATAACGTGAAGATCATCATCACGCCGAGCCGTACGCTACGGTGCGAACCAACCCATGGCACCGGGGAACATCCCGGGCCCTCTACAAGCTAAAGTTGGCAGTCTCCACGTCAGAGTGCCAACTCCGGGAGGAGCACGTGCCTACCTACCAGTACCGCTGCACCGACTGCGGGCGTGACCTTGAGGCCGTACAGAGCTTCAGCGACGTATCACTGACGGAGTGCCCGGCCTGCGCCGGACGACTTCGTAAAGTGTTCGGTTCGGTGGGCGTGGTGTTCAAGGGCAGCGGCTTCTACAAGAACGACAGCCGGTCCAACTCCTCCGGCGGGTCCACGCAGCACCGCCCCAAGGACGTCGGCGACGCCACGGCCACGGGTAGCAGCAGCGAGGCGACATCCGGGGGGAGCACCAACAGCTCCGCCAGCTCGGACTCGTCGTCCTCGACCTCGTCGGGCGGCACCGCCACGGTCTCCTCGACGACGTCGACTCCGGCCTCCAGCACCGCGGCGGCCTGACTAGCCGCTGGATCCGCCCAAGGCGTCTGGGCATCTCGGCCTGGACGCCTTTGGCATGCCCGGACACCGAGCACCCAGCTCCTCCCCGTCTCGGCTCACCCACCGGCCCCCGGATGCGGTAATCGGGAGATGCCGACGAGGGTTTCCAGATCTTGCGTCACACCATGACCTTGGAAGCCATCTCTTCAGGCTCGGCTACGGCCAGCCCGGAGTTCGGACTTACTCATCTAACGGAAGCCCTTCCGCCCCACTGGCGGCGTTTTTCGGCCACCCTGAACCGGCCGCGCCACCGGGGTGGCC
>NZ_CDXDOS010000182.1:0-7041 GCF_978021245.1 Frankia sp. CoBUL1 | reverse complement strand
CCTCAGATCAAACAACTTCGAATCATGGCAGTCAAGTCGGCACGCAGCCTCAGCAGACCAGCACACCTGGTGTGAATCCAGTCACATGGCAGGATTTGGTAACAGGGTTCCCCGATCCGAAGGATCGTTGCGTGGCGCAGCATTGACAGTGGGTGATCACGGAGAGGTTGCCGGGGTTGCTGTTGCGCTAGCCTCGGAATTTCGCCGGATTGATCGTCTGTTGGTGGAGATAAGCGGGAAAGTGCTTCTGAGCAGGGCGGATCGTGCTTGCTGAGGGCCCGATCGATCCCGTATCAAGGCGCGCCTTCGCGGCGGGCCAGGGCGAGTCCCAGGCATGGATGGTTTCTCTCGTCAGTCCAGGATCTGGAGATGTTCGCCAGTTCGCCGATGCAGACGTCGGTATTTTACCAGGCCAGCAGCCTGTCGATCATCTCCTGGATAGGGGCTCGGTCTTCCCGGCGGTGTGGGCGACGAGGGTGTTGACCTCGCGGAGCAGATCAATCAGCCGGCTCCCCCACTTCTGGGCGCCCGGCGTGAGCTCGCCCTTTAACCTCCGACTGTCACGTTGCGTGATATCTGCTGGTGTTGTGGGGTGGTTCGGCGTGTCCTCGTGACGTGGAACGACCTTCGGAAGATCGTGCTCTCGCCAAAGAAGCCGTGATCGAACCGAAGGTCGTGATGGGCAGTGTGCAGGACGAACCAGGACGCGTCGAGGCTCTGGGGAGGCTGTGTCGCTTCCGGCAGGAGTTCTATGGCTGTCTGGTCCACCGCGCGGACGCGCTGTTCGAGGTGACGGACGCGGTGCTGTGCACCGACGGCCCGGTCCGGAAGCCAGACCAGCCGTCGAGGATCCCGGTGCCATGGGGGGAGGGCGGCTGTGCCGTCACGGGCCGCGTCGTTCACGAGACGGCGCAGATCGGCGAGGCGGCGGTGGGCGGCCCGGTCGAGGCGAGGCCGGCCAAGCGCGGTGCGATCACCGTTGGCGAGTGTGCGTGCCACCGTCGCCGCCGTCAGCGAGGCCACGACCAGCCGCTGGTCCGGCTCATGGGCCGCGGTCAGCGTGGCGAGGACCAGGTCGCTGTCGGCGGCGAAGACATCCTCGGCTGCCTCGATCGCCGACGGGCCGCCGTAGCGTTCGATCTCCTGGTCGTAGGGCTCGACGCTGAATCCGTAAGCGAGAGCGTCCGTCACCAGGCGCGCGCCCCATTGGGAGACTTCGGGCAGGAGTTTGCCGCCGAGTACGGCCGGGACCCCGTGGAAGCGGACCCGCAGATGGGGGTCGAGGGCCTGGGTGCGGTAACGCAGCCAGAACCAGCGGTCGAACATGCCGCGCGTGCGCGGGAGGAGCCTGGCGAGGTCGGTGAGGATTTCGTCGTGCTGGGCCGCCGGTGCGCCGATCGCGAGCGACAGCCACGGGCCTCCCGGCAAGTAGTGCCCGGCCCTCGCTGGCCGGGGCAGCGTGATGCTCGGACGAGTCGGGGCCGGCGGGGGCGCCGTGGCGGCGAGCGGGATGACGAGTTCGAGTAGATGGCGTCCGGACCGTCCGGTGACGACGTCCTGGATGGTGCCGTCACCGCCGGGCTGTTCGGTGACGGCCCGCAGCCCGCGTCGTACATAGCGGCGCAGCAGCTCCACGTCCCGTGGATCGTCGAGGTCGAGCGGGAGCTGTCGTTCGTCGTCATCGGTGACGATCACGGTCGGAGGCGGCGGGACGGTGGAGGTCTGCCAAGAGCGCAGCTGCGCCGGCCAGGCCGCGGTGTCGCGCGCGGCGAACAACCTTCGGAAGTCCGTCAGCGGCCTCGGCAAGCGCCACCGCGCAGGGGCGAGAATCGTCGACCGGTACCGCACCCGTGGCTGGAACGCGCTGTCACGCAGCGACCCCCAGGAGAACAGGTGCCACGGGCGGCACCACCTGGCGGCGGCGGGTCGGTGCCGGGCAGCGCGAGCGCGGCAACGGTGGCATCGTCCAGGATGATTTCAGTCCGGCCGTGGGCGGTCGCGTCACCGAGCAGAGCGGCGAGGACCGCGAGGCGTTCCACGGGCGTGTCCGCGGGTTCGATGCTGGTCTCGATGCCCTCAGCCCCCAACCCGATGACCGGATCGATGACATCGACGAGCGGGACGAACCGGCCGTGGCCCCACCGATCGACGAAACGGGCGTGGTAGGCGGCGAGCGTGGGCTTGGTACAGCTCATCATCCACATCACGCTGACGGCCTCGGCGGCGTCCTCCAGCAGCGCGCGCGGCACGGTGACGGCCGCGTCGGCGGCGACGTCCACGCACAGCGGGTTGTCCTGGCCGCAGATGCGGGCAGACGCCTCCCGCGCGGTGCTAGTTCATCCAGCCACGAATGACCGGGTTCAGCCACGCCGCGAGCGCCGCGACGTCCTCGGTCGTGCGCAGGTTGATCCGCCATCGACGGATCTCGTCCCCCATCTTCTTGAGGGCCTTCCGGCTCACCGCTGACAGGAATACCGTGAACATCTGCCATATTTCGGACCCGACTTGTTCACTCGTCTCTTCCCAGGCATACGCCTGGTTACTCGAAGAAATCGCCTGGATGAGCTTGCCCATTCGCTCCACCCCCATTACAGGGACTTCACCGCTACACTCCCTAACTTCATCAACTGGGTGGACTGGTGCACGGCCGCGGACACCGGCGCCGCGCTGCTGTGGCGGGTGAAATCGAACCTGCGTCTACCCCACACCCCGGAAAGAACCCCGGCGCCGCACCGGTCACATCCACCGGATCATCTGGTCACGATCCGTTCCCCTGGTCACGTCGCACCGACCGAGACGGCCAGCGCCGGACGGACCGGGGCGGGCAGCCATCCCGCTCCGGGCCGGTTCGGCACCTGACGCCAGCCCAGGCCGGGCACGAGCAGGGCCAGCTCCCCGGAGGGACGCCGGGCCAGCGGGATCCGCTCCTCCCAGCGTGCCGCACCGGCTCCCGTCGGCACGGTGAACCCGACGACGAGCTCGTCGGGCAGCGTCGCACCGGCGACGCCGAGCTCGTCCGGTCCGAGCGGAGTGCCGGTCGTCACTGTGAAGATGTGCGTAATCCCGGGAGCGTCCGCGGGCCCGAACTGGACGGTTCTGGTCGTGGCACCCAACCGGATGTACAGGGTGCCGCCAGCACCACCAGCACCACCAGCACCACCAGGATCGCGCGCCGTCACCTGGACACGGACACGGTTGCCGGCGACCTGGCGCAGCGCGGTGAAGGACCCGAAGTAGCTCGCGGGCGCGGCCGGGTCGACGATCTCGTCGGGGCGCAGCCGGTAGACCGCCCGGCCCGGCATCCGGTCGGGCAGGGTGGCCGTGCCGGCACCGATGTCGGCGGCGTACAGCACCGGCCCGGCGAGGTCCGGGGTGTTCCGCAGCATCTGGTACGGCACCTGGGTGTAACGGCTCGGGACGCCGGGCGTCACGACGACCACCGCCGGGGCCGGGTAGCGGTCCGGCAGCAGCGCGTCAAGGAACGCGTTGCGGTCGTTCACCCATCGCTGGCCGGCGACCTTGTCCGGGATCGCGTCCACAGTGAGGAGGATCAGGCCTGCGGCGGCGAGGACCGCGATGACGGGTCTGCGCAGAACGGGTCCGCGCGGGACGGTCCGGGCCGGCGGAGCGCCGGTGCCGGGCCACGGGGAGAACCACCGTTCGCTCATGGACCACACCCGGCGGGCGCCGTCGGCGGCGAGAATCATGATCGGGGCGAACGCGGCCAGATGGTAGTGCGGACCGAGACCGTTGAGCAGGCCCGGCATCGCGAACGCCGAACCCCACCAGAAGAAGTAGCCGCCACCGACGGCGGCGACGATGACGACCAGCAGGACGCGCTCGGGACGGCGGTGCGCCCGCAGCACGCCGAAGATCGCGAGTACGAGGACCGCGACGCCCCCGAACACCCAGCTCGGGGCCGCCGCGACGGTGCCGTGCAGGGCCTCGAGGGCGAGTCGGCGGGTGAACAGAAACGTCGGCTCCGAGGGCAGGATGCGACGCGGCCCGAAACCGAAGCGGTCCAGCGGATCGGAGGCCGACAGCGGCGCCCGGAACGCAGAACCGGTCACCCGCCGGCAGTATGCCAGGAGCACGACAACGAACGGCGCCAGGCCGGCGAGTGCCCAGGCGGTTCGGTGCGCCACGGCACGCATGAACCGGCCACCCGCGGACCGGCCACCCGCGGACCGCCACAGCCGCGCCAGCACGAACACCACGACGGGAACGGCGACGATCACCGCGTCGAAGGGCCGCAGGAGCAGGACGAATCCCAGGCCTGCCCCGCCGCCGATGAGCGACAGCCGCGCCCCGGCCCGGCCGCCACGCAGCAGCGCCGCGCACGCCAGGGTCAGCGTCGCGGCTCCGCACGCGTAGGCGAGGGGCAGCGAGGTGTGTACCAGGACGAGCGGGGACAGCGCGACGAACACCGCCGCCGTGACCGCGGTGACCGCGTCGTCGAAGAGCTCGCGGGCCAGCCGGTACGTCCCGGCCACCCAGCCTGCCGCCACCAGGGCCGGGGCGACGGCCATGGTGGCGAACAACGCCTGGGACGCGGCGAGCAGCGCCGGCCACCCGGGCAGGTACTTGGTGAACACCCGCCCGTCGTGCTCCCCGGTCAGCCAGGGCCGGAAGAACGGCTCGACGGTGGTCGCGTCCAGGGTGAGGCGGCCGTCGAGCAGCATGCGCGCCTGCAGGACGTAGGCCGCCTCGTCCGCGTCACCCGAGCCGTGCCGGTACAGCGTCGCCTGCAGGACCAGGCTGACGACAAACGAACACCCGCAGATGGCCGCGACGATCAGCGCCGGCGTGCGGCCCGACCGGCGGGCCCGGCGGCGGGCCGCCGTCGACCCGCCGTCCATCTGATGGACCGGCTTCGACGCACACCGACACGGCATAACAGACAACGGCATAACAGACATAAGCATAGACAGCCGGTAACTGGCCACGACTGCCGGGTACCAGGTCAAAGGGTTCCGGTCACCGGGTTCCGGTCACCGGCGGGTCCCGACGTTGACAGCGGGTCAGCGCGGCCCGATGCCGGGCGGGACGGCGTCACCCCGGGAGGCCCGTCGGGCCCAGCGGTAGGCCTCCTTCTCGCTGCGGGAAACGACCACGTCACGCTGCCGCGGCATGACCACGTCACCCTGCCGCGGCGCCTCGCAGACCGTCAGCCGGACATGGCCCGAGCGGGCCCGCGGCACGCGCAGCACCCGGCCGGCGGCGTGCGCGGGCGGCCGGCGCGACGCGACGCGACGAGGTAGGAGTACTTCTCGTCCTCGTACCCGAGCGCACCGTCCTTCATCGCCCGGTGCAGTGCGCTGCGCTCGACCCGCCGGCCGAAGTGGCACCAGTCCCCCGCCGTCATCGGGCAGTCGTCGTCGGCAGGGCAGGGCGCGGTGATGGTCGCGCCGGTCTCGACGAGCGCCGAGCGCGCGGCGCGGATCCGCGCGAAGCCGGCCGGGGTTCCCGCGTCGATGATGACCAACTCCGCCGCGGTGGCCCGCCACCACGCGGCCACGGCTGCGGCCCGGTCGCCGTCGGCGAGCTCGCCCAGCACATAGGCCGCCACTGTCAGGTCGGCCCGGTCCACGCCGTCGCCGGGCGGGGTGAGCACGGACGTGCGCTGCCAGGTCGCGGTGCCCAGCGCCGGCGCGCCACCGCGGCGGGCCAGCCGGCGACCGACGTCGATCATCAGCGCGGACCGCTCGACCAGGACGGCCCGGGTCACGCCGGGGAAGACCGCCAGCGCGGCCCAGGTCGCCGTCCCGGGACCCGCGCCCAGGTCGAGGACGGACCCGGGCCGCCAGTCCGGGCGGCGCAGCGCCACCTCACCGAGAACCGCGCGGGTGACCGCCAGCGTCGCGGGCAGTCGGGCGGCGAGGTAGGCCCGGACGTGATCCGCCGTCAGCTCGCCGTCACCCGGTGTGGCGGCGTTCGCGCGATACCGGTCGGACAACTCCCGGTAGGCACGGGACATCGCCCGCGCCGGCGGGGTCCCCACGGACGCGCCCGTCTCGGCCGCGACCGCGGCGAGCAGACCGGCCACCACACCCTCGCGTCCCGACCCGTACCGCACGCTCGAAGCGTAGCCGCGGTGCCACGGCCCCGAACGAAATACGCTGACGCGAATCCCGCCCGGGGTGCCGCCGGTGCCCGTGGTGGGGGTCACGTCCAGGTCGACACGTCCAGGTCGACAACGTTGACCGACGAGCCGACCGGCGGGGCAAGCCGACGGGTCAGAGCGAGGGCCCCGCGGTGGCCGCGGGAACCAGCCCGGCCGAGACGGTGTCGATGACGGCGGTCTGCTGGTCAGACAGGTAGAAATGGCCACCGGGAAAGACCTTCAGCGTGAACGCACCGGTCGTGTGCGCCCGCCATTGTTCGGCCTCGGCCACGGTGGCCTTGGCGTCGGAATCCCCGACCAGCACGGTAATCGCCGTTCCGATCACCGCGTCCGACGGGGCAGAATACGTTTTGATCGCCCGGTAGTCCGCCCGGGTGGGCGGCAGGATCAGCTTCAGCATTTCGGGATCGGCGAGGATGCGCGGGTCGGTTCCACCAAGCGCACGGATTTCCCGCAGGAAACCCTCGTCGTCCAGGAGATGCACGGATTCGGCGCGGGAGGTTGACGGGGCTCTACGGCCGGATGCGAACAGCACGAACGGCACCGGGCCGCCCGCCGCCTCCAGCCGGCGGGTCACCTCGAAGGCGACGGTCGACCCCATACTGTGACCGAAGAACGCCAGCGGGCGGTCGGTGAGGGGACGCAGCACGTCGGCAATGCGGTCCGCGAGGGGTTCGATGGCCGTCTCGGGCCTCTCCGTCCGCCGGTCCTGGCGGCCCGGATACTGCACCGAACGCACCTCGGCGACCGGCGACAATGCCCTGGATAGCGGAACGTAGAAGCTTGCCGCGCCGCCCGCGTGGGGAAAACAGACAAGCCGCGGGGCATTCTCCGGCGCCGGATGGAAACGCCTCAGCCACAGATCGACGTCACTGAGCCTTTCCCAGTAACGATCGGCGGCGCCGTGTGATCGTCAT
>NZ_CDXDOS010000181.1:0-7050 GCF_978021245.1 Frankia sp. CoBUL1 | reverse complement strand
GGGTATGCCCGGCGCCAATGAGACGCATGATCATGAATACGGCGTCTACCCAGCCGGCCCCGTGCGCCTACCTGCCAAGATGCTCCCGAACATGCATTTTTTATTTCATTACAATTCCATAGCCACGGGCAGGCAGGACGGATGGGAGCGGCGGACCGCTGGCCAAGCGGAAGCACGGGTCGTCGGACTCGTTCCTCGGCGGGACGCACGGGATGGGTGCGATTTGGCAGACTGGCAGGATGGCCCGCCCGCTCGTCGTCAAGGTCACCGCCGGGACGGATGCGCCGGAACGGTGTTCCCAGGCGTTCACGGTCGCGGCCGTCGCCGTCGCAGCCGGTACGGACGTCTCGCTCTGGCTTACCGGGGAGTCCGCCTGGTTCGCGCTGCCCGGCCGGGCGGAGGAGTTCAGCCTGCCGGAGGCGGCGCCGTTGCCCGATCTGCTCGCCGCCGTCCTCGCCGGGGGTCGCGTCACCCTGTGCACCCAGTGTGCGGCCCGGCGCTCCATCGGCCCGGACGACGTCCTGCCCGGCGTCCGCATCGCCGGTGCCGCCGCGTTCGTCGACGAGGTTCTCGCGGACGGCGTGCAGGCCCTCGTCTACTGAGGAGCGCCCGGCCTGGACGCAACGGCCTGGACGCAACGGCCTGGACGCAACGGGGACGCGTGAATCGCCGGGAAGCACCGCGTCCTCCTCGGGACCGGGTCTCATCCCGGCTTCGTGGCCGAGCCGGCGTCGGCGGCCAGCTTGGCCCGCCACGCCTTCTCCCGCTCGATGGCGGAGGCGAATCCCAGCGCTATCGCCGGGTCAAAGTTCTCGTCGGCGTAGGAGCCGACGCAGCCAAGGATGCGGTCGATCTCCTCCGCGGTGACCGCCAGCAGCGGGACCTGCCCGGTGAGGAAGATGTCACCGACCCGGTCGATGGAGAAGTGCACCCCGTAGGTCTTCGCGTTGCGGCCGAGCAGGAATCCGTAGGTGCCCGCCGCGTTCTCCGCCGGGGCGCGCATAAAAAACGCCTCGACGAGCAGGGTGTGGTCCTGCACGACGAGCCACGTCATCGTGCGCAGCTTGTGCTCGCCCTCCAGCGTGACGAGGAACGAGCCGGTGTCGACATGGTCGTAGGCGAGACCGAGATCCCTGAGCGTGTCATCGATCACCACGTCGAGCCGGTTGCGTTCCGCTGCGTCGATGGGCGCCGTCATGGCTGGGGCCTCCCCAGTAGCTGGTAGACGATGCTGGTTCCGGCGGAGATCCTCTCTCAGACGGCGACGGCGGTGGGGCTCAGCGCGTGCCGGTAGCTGCGCAGCACGCCATGGGCCGTGGCCGACCAGCCGAACCCACCGGCCCAGGCCACCGCTCCGGCGGAGAGCCGGGCCCGCCATCGTGGTTGGCGCAGCAGCCGGTCCAGCGCGTCGGCATAGACGGCGGGGGTCCGACCGGCGACGAGCAGCCCGGAGACACCGTCGGCGACCGCGGTGCGCAGGCCCCCGACCGCCGCGGCGACCACCGGGGTGCCGCAGGCCTGGGCCTCGAGCGCGACGAGGCCGAAGCTCTCGCTGTGACTGGGGACGACGACGGCGGTGGCCGCGCGGTACCAGTGGACGAGCTCCTGCTGCGGGGCCGGCGGTTGGAAGCGGACGCGATCGGAGATCCCGAGATACGCCGCGAGTTTGACCAGGGCGTCGGGTTGTTCCAGACCGGATCCGCTGGGGCCGCCGACCACGGCGACGGTGAGCCGCGAGCGGCGGGCGGGATCGCGCCGCAGTAGTTCCGCGGCGGCGTGCAGCAGCAGATCGGGCGCCTTGAGCGGTTGGATCCGACCGACGAACAACAGCAGGTCGTCGGCGGGATCCACGCCGACGCGGGCCCGGGACTGCGCCATGTCACCTGGCCGGAAGACCTCCAGGTCGACGCCGGGCGCGACGACGTCGACCCGGTCCGACGCCGCGTCGTACAGATCGATCAGGTGCCGGTACTCGTCCGGCGTGGAGGCGAGCAGTCGGGTGGCCCCCCCGATGACCTCCTGTTCGCCGAGTAGCCGGCCAAGCGGCTCCGGGCGGTCTCCGGCGGCCAGCGCGCCGTTCTTGATCTTCGCCAGCGTATGGGAGGTGTGCACGAGGGGGACACCCCATCGTTGTGCCACCGCGAGACCGACCTGGCCCGACAGCCAGTAGTGCGAGTGGATCACATCGAACCACCCTGGTTCGTGCCCGGCCTCGGCGCGCAGCAGAGCCGCGGTGAACGCACACAGCCAGGCGGGAAGATCCTCCCGGTGGATCTCCTCGAACGGGCCGGCGTCAACGTGGCGGACCGTCACACCCGGCAACAACTCGGCCGAGGTCGGCAGCTTGCTGCTCACCGCGCGGGTGAACACCTCGACCTCCACCCCCAGCGCCGCGAGCTGCCGAGACAGCTCGACGACGTAGACGTTGAGCCCCCCGGCATCGCCCGTTCCCGGCTGTTCCATCGGTGAGGTGTGCATGGACAGCATCGCGACCCGGCTGGGCCGCCCGCGCCGTTCGGACTCACCGCGGACCTGGGCGGCGCCGCTTCTGATCAGACGCATCGAGCACCTCCGCATCCGCACGCCACCGGCGCCTGCCCGATACGACCAACCCTGCTGTGGACGAACACGTCTCCAACCGTTCTACCCGGCCGGTTGTCGGGTCAACTGTTGGTCTCCCCCCTTCGGGCTACCGGCCGGTCTCTGGTCCGCCGGTCTGCCGGTCTGCCAGGGTGGATCCGTGACGAACTCCTCCCGTCGGGAGCCGCGGCTCGCGGCCGGACGGGCGCGTGCCCTCGGGATGCCCACCCGGGGTACCACCGCGCCGAACCGGTTGCGACGGATCGATCGCTGGACGCTCGACGCGGCCGCCGCGCTGCTGCGTGGGGCGGCGGATCCCCTGGTCGTCGATCTCGGCTTCGGCGCGTCTCCGGTGACCACGGTGGAGCTCTACGAGCGGCTGCGAACGGTGCGTCCGGGCGTGCGCGTCGTCGGCCTGGAGCTCGACCAGGACCGGGTCACCCGGGCCGCACCGGCCGCGAGACCTCCCGGGCTGCGGTTCACCCGCGGCGGGTTCGAGCTTCCGCCGCCAGGGGAGCGCCCGGTGCTGGTGCGTGCCCTGAACGTGCTACGGCAGTATCCCGAGGGGGCGGTCCCCGGCGCGTGGGCGACGATGCTGGCGCGGCTCGCCCCGGGCGGGATGCTCGTCGAGGGAACCTGCGACGAGACGGGTCGGCGCGCCTGCTGGTTCGGTCTTCCGGCCCCGGGAGCGGCGCCGGCCTGGCTGCCGTCCGGCGCGGGGGGCCCGGCCGGGCCCACGCTGACCCTCTCCGCGCATCTGGCGAGCCTCGCCCGTCCGTCCGAGCTCGCCGAGCGGCTCCCCAAGGCGCTCATCGAGCACAACGTGCCCGGCCATGATGTCCACCGGCTGTTCACGGCCTTCGACCGCGCCTGGGAGCGGGCCGCGCCGCGGGCCGTCTTCTCCCCACGCCAGCGGTGGATCGCAGCCGTGGCGGATCTGCGGGCCCAGGGCTGGCCGGTCCGCGGCGACCGGCGGCGCTGGCGGCTGGGTGAGCTGACCATCGACTGGCCCTCGGCGGGTGGTTCGGGCGTTCTGCCGGTGCGGTGCGGGACGCCCCGGCGGAGATCTGACGGGACGTCCCGGATCGTGGATCCGTCGGTCCCGCGGTCAGTCGGCGGGACGGCGGGTCACGGCGATCTTGTCGAGCACCGCGAGGTCGTCCGCGCGGGGCTGCCACTGACCGGCCACGGCATTGGCGCGCACCTGGACCGGGCTGGTCGCGCCGGCGATGACCGAGGCGACCCCGGGCTGGGCGGCCAGCCCGCCGATCGTGACGTCCAGCAGTGACCGGTCCTGCTCCCGCGCAAAGGTTTCCAGGGCGTCCAGCCGGTCGAAGACCTCGTCGGTCAGCTCGTCCTGCCTGCCTGCCTGCCAGCCGGGTGCCGGGTGCCGGCACCTCGTCGCGCTGGTACTTGCCGGTGAGCAGGCCGTTCGCCAGCGGGTAGTACGGGATGACGCCGATGCCGTACTTCTGGGCGGCCGGCACGAGCTCTGCCTCCACGCCCCGTTCCAGCAGGTTGTAGTGGTTCTGCGCGGAGATGAAGCGGGTCGTCCCGGATGCCCGGGCGGTCCACTCCGCGTCGGCGACCTGCCAGGCATCGAGGTTGCAGGCACCGATGTAACGGACCTTGCCCTCCTTGACGATCTCATCGAGGGCCTCGAGCGTCTCCTCGATCGGCGTGAAGGCGTCCAGGGTGTGCAGCTGGTAGAGGTCGATGTAGTCGGTCTGCAGCCGGCTCAGCGAACCCTCGACCGCCTTGCGGATGTACCGCCGGGACGCCCGCGCGCTGAAGTCCTGGCCGTACATGCCGCCCATGTCGTTGCCGAATTTTGTGGCGAGGACGACATCGTCGCGGCGGCCTCGCAGCACGTGCCCGAGAAGCGTCTCCGAGCCGCCCTTGTTCCCGTAGGTGTCGGCGGTGTCGAAGAACGTGATCCCGGCGTCGAGCGCCGCGTCGACGACCGCACGGGTGCCGGTGAGGTCGACGCGCGAGCCGAAATTGTTGCAGCCGAGGCCGACGACAGACACCAGTAGTCCGGAGGATCCCAGCGGGCGATAGCGCATAAGTTAATACAACACATCGGACCACGGGCCCCGGACAGCAGGCCCCGGACCCGTGGTCGACCGGAACAGGTCAATGACCGTCCGTTGGTGCTCCGGTGTGTCGATGTTCGCGGGCCGTTACTTCTCGGGGGCGGCCTCGGTCACGGCCCGGCCGACCGCCTCGGCAGCCTTGCGGCTCGAGGTGCGCGCGGCGCGGGTCTGGCTCACTGCCGTCCGGGTGCGCTGCACCGCCTCCTCCGTGGCCGGGCTGCGCCGGATGCTCGCCACCCGCTTCTCGCCCCGGGTGGCGAAGCTGTTGTAGAGGTAGGTGGCGCGTCCCTGCAGGTCGGAGATCTGGGAGGTGACGGTGGCCGGCAGCGCACGCACGGCCGTCCCGACCTGGGTCGGAACCCGCGCCGCCTGGGTAGGCAGCGCGCCGACCCGGTCGGAGATCTTCCGAACCTCGGTGCTTGTGGTCGTCGGCAGGGCGAGCAGCTTCGCCACAGCGAGATCCGCCGCTCCCACCGACGCGTAGAGCGGCTTGCGCACCTTCGCCAGCGGAACCCTGACTTCGGCCCTCGCCTCGGCCGTGTCCTCCTGGGCCTGCGCGCTGACGCGGGCGGTGGGACGGCTGGCGGGGCGGTTCGTCGTGCGCGTGGTGGCCATGATGTCTCCCTCGGTTCGAAGATTCGTTGCTTTCGTGTAGAGATTTCCTGTTAGCGCCTCGTCGCCGACGGGTGATAAGGTCGGGTAAATGATGTGAGGGTCAGGGTGGTGATAGGCCGTACAGGAACGGAGTACTGCTTTCCTTTTCGTCGCGGTCTCCGCCGGTCGATCTAGGTCTGATCGACCGGGTTGTCGGTGGTCGGCTGCGGAGCCGGTGCTGCCGGTGTGGGTAGGGACGCGGGGGGAGCGCCGGTGATCGGACCGCTCTCGGTCCTCGTCGGCGCCGCCGGTTCGCCTCCCGTGGCCTTCGATCGCCTGGTGCGGCCCGGGGCGCTCCCCGGTGACGGCTTACCCGTACCGTCCGACGAGGCCGACCGCGCCGCGGTGGTGGTGCCCCGGGATGTCGCCGACGCCTGTCGGGCGGATCTTCGTTTCGTCGTCGGCTCCGCGAAGGTCGCTCCCACGGTGGCGGCCGAACCCCGTGCGGACACCGAATCACCGATGGCGGCCGGACCCGCGGTCGGGGTGGCGGGCTCGCCGGGGACGAACCCGCGCGGCCCGGCCTCGGCGTCGCCGTCCGGGTGGTCGCGGCCGGCCCGCGCCGCGATGGAGTTCTCCCGGCAGAACGCCTCGTAGATGTCGAGCACGACCTGCTTCTGTCGTTCGGACAGGGATTCGTCCGCGAGCACGGCAGCCATGACGTTCTCTTCGCCCTGCCGTTCCTCCAGAATTCCGGCCTGCACGTAGAGCACTTCGGCGGAGATGCGGAGCGCCTTCGCGATCTGCTGAAGAATCTCCGCGGACGGCCGCCGGAGGCCTCGCTCGATCTGACTGAGGTAAGGGTTGCTCACCCCGGCCTGCTTGGCGAGTTGACGAAGGGAGATCTGTGCGCTGTGCCGCTGATCGCGGATGAAATCGCCGAGATCGCGCACATTCAGGGCCGCCACCGGGTCGAACGCCTCCTTCGCCGGAGGGCGAGGCGGGTTGCCGCGCCCATGGCGGGCGCCCCGCCATCCGTGAACCTCGGCATACGGCTGGACCCCGCGGCCGAGGAGTCCGCGGACTCCGAGGACTCCGCGGACGACCGCCCGCCGAGAGCCCGCCGTCCGTGGACGCTGCGATTCAGGGGAGGCCATGCTGCCTCGGCAAGCTCCGGTCGGCACGGAAACGAGTGCGCCGCCACAACACATCACCAACGCAGTCGACGATACGTCGGGCTGCTAACTCTGGCAAGCGGTCAGTTAGCGCTCTTTGGACGTGTCCGCCCCGAGGTGCACCACCTGGTACTCCGCGGACCTTCGCCCCTTCGACCACGGCGGATGCCGCAGTTCCCCGTTTTCGGGTCCATACGAAGCGCCCGCGCCTGCCGGCGCGGCTCAGTCGTTGTGGGACTGTCCCTCGGCTTGGGCCAGCCAGGCCCGCTGGGCGGCGAGGGCGGACTCGGTGTCGGCGATCTCCTTGGTGCGTCCGGCGGCCTGGGCCCGGGCCAGCTTCGCCTCCAACTTCGTGACGGATTCCCGCAGCTTCGTCACGAATGGTGATGAAGCGAGGGAGCGCTGGGCCCAGCGGGCGTCGGAGGCCTCGCGCAGCTTGTCGCCGATGGCCGCCATCTGCCGCTCCAGGGAGCCCGCGGCCTCCCGGGGGACCCGTCCGATCTCGTCCCAGCGGTCCTGGATCTCCCGGAGACGACGCAGCGAGCGGTCGGTATCGGCCGGATCCAACGCCGTCGCCTCGGCCAGCAGTTTCTCCTTCTGAGGTG
>NZ_CDXDOS010000180.1:0-7054 GCF_978021245.1 Frankia sp. CoBUL1 | reverse complement strand
CCGTCACACCACGCGACCTTCGCGCAGCCCTGGGCGTTCACCACCTCCGCCACGGCGGTGTCGACCAGCAGGTCCAGACGCGTGGTGAGGGTGCCGTCGGCGCCCATGCCGACCTTCTCGGCGAGCTCCGCGCGCGTATACCGCTCGCGCGCATCGCGAAAGGCGCCCACCGCCGCGCGGGCGGCTGCGGCCAGCGCGGGATCCGTCCCGGACGGAATCTCCGGCTCGGGAACCGGCCACCGGGTCACCGCCGCACCCCCAATTGTCACCAGACACCCCAGGATGACAACACGGACCGCACCACCGGCCACGGGCGGCGCGGCTCGACCAGCACAAAGTCAGCGCGCAGCCCCGGCTCGAGCCGACCGCGGTCGGGAAGTCCGGCGACCTCGGCCGGCCCGGCGGTCACCAGGCCGATGGCGGCCGGCAGGGTGGCGAGCCCCTGCTCGGCGAGCAGCATGGCGGCCGCGAGCAGACCGGAGGGCAGGTAGTCCGACACCAGCGCGGTCACCAGGCCGCGGCCGACCAGGTCACGGCCGGAGGCGTTGCCGTTGTGGGAACGTCCCCGCAGGATGTTCGGGGCGCCTATGACGACGGGAAGTCCGTGGGCGCGGGCGGCTTCCGCCGCTTCGATCGTGGTGGGGAACTCGGCGACCGCGCAGCCGCGGTCCCGCAGCTCGGCGATCTCGGCGGCCGAGCTGGGATCGTGCCCGAGCAGCCGGATTCGCGCCGAGCGCGCGGCGAGCCAGACCAGGGCCTCCTCGCGGATGTCGAGCCTGCCGTCCCGGTCGGCGATGAGCTGGTCGACATGCTCGCGAGCCTCCGCGTCGGACATGCCGCGGCTGCCCATCAAATAGCGCTCGTAGTGCTCGCGGACGGCGTACTGGCCCTGGCCCGGGGTGTGGTCCTCGTGGGAGACCAGGGCGCCGTCGGGAACCTGGTCCAACCGCCGCGCCAGCGCGGACAGCGCTTCCGGGCTGCGCACGTCGAGCCGGTACAGGATCCGGTGGTCGACGAGCCCGCCGGTATAAGCATCGATCGCCTCGCACGTCTTCTCCGCCTGGCCCACGCTGCGCGGGATGTCGTGGTGGGTGTCCTCGAAGGAGATGCCGTGGAACACGGTCGTCACGCCCGCGGCCCGCAGCTTGCCCTCGAAGGACAGCAGCGCGAACTCGATCGGCAGCTCGGCGCCCGGTCGGGGCAGCTGCTCGTTCTCGAGCCCGTCGCTGTGGGTGTCGACCAGACCGGGCACGCACAGCAGGCCCTGACCGTCCACGTCGGCTCCGGAGCCGGGCGGATGCTTCTCGACGGCGGCGATGCGTCCTCCGCGGACCACGATCCGGGCGTCCTCAAGCAGCCGGTCGGGCAGCACGGCCCGCACGTGGCCGAGCACGTAGTTGGCGGGTGGCGCGGCCGGGGGCCAGGATGGCGGGGTCCAGGATCCGGTGACGGTCGTGCTCATGCCACACCCGCCAGCAGGTCGGCGCAGCTACCGGACCGCTCGACCAGACCGCCGGACATCAGCACGACCCGCGACGCGAGCCGCCTCATCGCATCGAGGTCGTGGAACACCGCGAGCACCGCGACTCCTTGCGCGGCAAGAGATCCGATCAGCTCCAGCGCGGCTTCGCGGTTGGCCGGGTCCAGCGCGGACACCGGCTCGTCGAGCAGCAGCAGCCGCGGTGGGCGCACCGTGCCGGCCGCGAGGTTCACCCGCTGCCGCTCGCCGCCCGACAGGACGCCACAGTCGACGTCCCACAGCCCTTCGTCGAGGTTCAGCCGCCGCAGCGCGGCCGCGGCCGCGTCGCGCGCCTCGGAGCGGTCGAGCCCCCGGCGGCGGGCCGCCGCGGCAACGACCTCCCACGGCCCGGTCCGCGGCGGCGCGGACAGGAATTGGGACACGTACCCGATCTCTCGGCCCCGCAGCCGGGCCATCGCCCGGTCCGCCAGCCCGGTCAACTCCACGTCTCCGGTAGCGGTGCGCAGCCACACCTCACCGGAGTCGGGCAGGTAGGTGCGGTAGACGCAGCGCAGAAACGACGACTTCCCGGCGCCGCTGGGGCCGGCCAGGGCGACGTGTTCGCCCGCGCGCACGTCGAGGTCGACACCGTGCAGGGATTCGACCCTCCGGCCGTCGATGGTGTGCAGGACGAAGGACTTGCGTAGCTCGCGCACGGACAGCACTGCTTCCATCTGGTTTTCCGGGTGGTTTTCCATGCGGCTCACCTCCTGGCCGCGGCGACGAGCCGCTGAGTGTAGGGATGGTGCGGATCGTGGAACAGCTGGTCGGTCAGGCCCTGCTCGACCACGCGCCCGAGCTGCATCACCACGGTGCGGTCGGTGAGCGCCCCGATCACCGCGAAGTCGTGGCTGACCACGACGGCGGCGACGTCCCGCTCGGCGAGCAGGCCGCGCAGCAGGTCGAGCACCCCGGCGGCGACCGAGGCGTCGAGACCGGTGGTGGGCTCGTCAAGCAGCAGGACCGGCGGGTCGGTGGCGAGCGCCTTGGCGATCTGGACGCGCTGGCGCATGCCCCCGGAGAACGTGCGCACCGGATCGTCCATGCGCGCCAGCGGCACTTCGACCCGGTCGAGCAGTTCCGCGGCCCGCCGCCGGATGGCGTGGAAGCCGCGCCAGCCCGCGGCGGTGAGCCGTTCGGCGATGTTGCCGCCCGCCGTGATGTTGAGATCCAGTCCCGCCGCCGGGTCCTGGTGGACGACGGCCATCGCTCCGATCCGCAGCAGCCGGCGTTCCGCGGCGGGCAGCCGCAGGATGTCGGTGCGGCCGCCGTCGACCCCGGCCAGCCGTACCTGCCCGGCGGTGGCCGCCTGGTCACCGATCACGCAGCTGAGCACGGTGGACTTGCCGGAGCCGGACTCACCGATCACACCGAGGGCTTCCCCGGGAGCCACGTCGAACGAGACGTCCCAGGCCGCGACGACCGCCCCGGTGGCCGGGCTGATCGCCGTGCCGTACTCGGGCCCGGTACCGGGGATCGCGGCCGCGCCGCCCCGGCCGTGCACCTTCCCGAGGCCCGACACCCGCAGCGCCCACTCCTGCTCCGGCCCGCCGGGCACGCGCACCGAGGCGACCCGCGGTGTCTCCTCGGTGCCGCCGGCCACGGTGCCGCCGGCCACGCGGGCCCGGGGATCGAGCACCAGGTGCAGCGGCGCGCGCTCGCGATGCGCGGCCACGTCGGCGTCGTTCTCCCGCACCCGGGTGCACCATTCGATGTCACTGCACACGTAGCCGCCGTCCGGTCCGGCGTCGACCAGGAACACGTCGCCGCTGCCGCACCGCCGGCAGCGCGCGCCGGGCGCGTGCTCGACCTCGAACGGCACGTCGTCGAACGCCAGCGGACGCACGTCGGTGTGCGGCGGCACCGCGTAGATCTTCTTCTCCCGCCCCGCCCCGAACAGGTTCAGGTGCTCGCACTGGTGCATCCGCGGCACGTCCCACCGCGGGATCGGGCTCGTGGCCATCACGAACCGGCCGCCGACGAGCACCGGATAACCACTCGCCGTCGTAATCATCCCGTTCTGGACCAGGTCCTCGTACAGGCTGGTCCAGATCTTGGCGTAGTCGCCTTCGGCATGCATCCGCGCGCACTCGGCCACGGACTTCTCCACCCCGTGCAGGGGGTCGGGCACCGGCACCTGATACACGAGCACGTGCCGGTCGTCGAGCGCTTCTTCGGGAACCCGGTGCCGCGTCTGAATGACCGTGGCTTCGCGCGTGTCCGCCGTCTCCGCGCAGCCGGTGGTCGAGGCGATCATCCGGCGCAGGTTCGTGGCATTGACTCCGGCATCGTCGCCCTGGTCGATCACCTTGACCGCGTCGTCCGCCCCGATCACCGCGAGCGTCACCTGCAGACCGCCGGATCCCCAGCCGCGGGCGACCGGCATCTCCCGGGACCCGAACGGCACCTGATAGCCGGGTACGCACACCGCGGTGAGGATCGCGCGTCGGATCTCCCGCCTGGCGCCCTCGTCAAGGATGCCCGTCCCGCGTTCGAGCCCGTCGACGAGGTCCATGGTCAACGTCATCAGCATTCCTTCCCGGCCGGCTCCGCGACGCGCCCGGCCGGCTCCTCGCCGGCCGTCGCGGCGGTCTCCGAGGCGGCCCGCAGGGCCTGCTTGCGCTCGACGATCGAGCGGAACGTCACGTAGTGCGGCAGCTTGAGGTGTTCGATGAACCCGGCGGAGTCGAGCCCGTCGACGGTCAGCAGCAGCAGCTGCTCCAGCGGCCCCTTCCGCCCGAACCGCCGGTTCGCGATATCCAGATTGGCCATCGCGATGGCCTTACGCTCGTTGTGGGCGAGGCACAGCCCGTAGCCGACGTCGAGCCGGGTGTGGTCCTCGTCGGCGCCGTCAAGGTCTTCGATCGCTTCCGCTTCGGTGACCCGGAACTCGCCGAGCACCACCGGGTTGCCGGTGTGCGGATGCCGGACGCGCAGCGGCACGCGGCCGTGCCGCACCTCGCCGAGGGTT
Source organism: Frankia sp. CoBUL1 (assembly GCF_978021245.1). Lineage (NCBI taxonomy): Bacteria > Bacillati > Actinomycetota > Actinomycetes > Frankiales > Frankiaceae > Frankia > Frankia sp. CoBUL1. Next base: position 2,564 of record NZ_CDXDOS010000180.1, on the reverse strand, counting down.
ACCTCGTTCACGTCACCGTCCGGCCCGAGGATCGACCGGTACCACAGCGCGACCAGCGCGCCGGTCTCCCCGCGCGCCATCGACGCCAGGACGGCGGACCGCTCGGCGGGCGGGCGCACGGCCGTGCGGGTGATGTCGACCGGTTCGGGATCATCCCGGCGGCGCCGGTCGACGATCAGGTCCAGTTTGCGGAGCACGTCGAGGAACCGCCGCGGCCGGCGCTGCTCCTCGGTGCCCACCCGCACCGGCCGGGGCGGCCGCGGCGGGAGGGGCGACGGCCCGTCCGGCTGTTCCAACAGGCGGCCGGTGTAGTCGGTGGTGCGGCCCAGCAGCTGCGGGCCGCCCGGCTCGCGGAAGGCGGGCACGATCCGGCGCAGGATGGTCATCTCGTCCGGGTCGACCGGTTCGCTCACGGCCAGCCGCGGCAGTGTCGACCGGTGCGCCCGTACGAGGTGCACCGCCTCCGTCAGGTCTCCTTCGGCCTGGCGCAGCGCCGCGGCGGCGGTGGGTTCGTGGTAGAGCCCGCCCTCGCCCATCACGCGGTCCACGGCGAGCCGGAACCGCGCGGTGATCTGCGCGGTCGAGGCCCATGGCGCCGGGGCGTGGTCGCGCGCCCGCCGGACGAGGTCCTCCGCGGCGAGAATGGCCTCCAGCCCGCCACGCGCTCCTGAGTAGCCCATCAGCCGTCCCTCCCTTCGATGACGCCTTCGACGGTGGTGCTACGCGGGATCCCGGCCATCCGCCCATCCGAGGTGATCAGCAGCAGGTCGACGCCGGCCGGGAACCCTACCACGACCTCTGCCCGCGCCGGGAGCAGACCGTCTACTCCGGACACTCGCGTCCGCCCCGGCACCCCGGGCCCGGACAGCACCCAGTCGCCGCCGTCCACGTCGGACACGTCCACGTCGGACACGGCGAGGTCGGACACGGCGAGGCACGCCAGCGCGCCCTCCTCCGGCGCGAGCGCGCTCCCCCGGCACAGCGCGCGCAGCTCGTCCGCGGTCACCGGCCGCATCGCAGCGACGAAGCGGGCCGCCGAAACGGGCACCGCCGGCGCGGAGGTGACCACGCCGACCAGCTCGGCCCAGTCCCCGCCGTCCTCGCTGCCGTCCAGCACCGCGATTCCGGTGCCCAGATCGGCCATCGCCAGCACCGGCAGCAGCACCGCGGGCGTCACGCCGAGCCGGTCCGGGGGCAGCGCGACGATCCGGCCGGGCCGGGCCAGCGCGGCCAGCACCGCGCGGAACACCTGCTGTGATTCGTCCGGCCGCAGCGTGGCCGCCGCGATTCGGTCCACGAGCGCTCCGGTCACGTCAGCTCCTCGAACTCGACGATCGTGGGCGCCAGCTGCGCCCATTCCTCGGCTTCCCGCTCCTCGCAGCGCCGGGCGACGTCCCGGCACAGCTGCTCGACCCGCGGCGAACACGGCCGCGCGGACTCCACCTCCGCGTCGAGCACCGCGGCTGCCAGCGCGGCGGCCCGGTCGTCGCCGAGCCGCATCGACCAGCCGCGCTGCCCCGCGAGCTCCACCTCGGCCCGGCAGGCCAGCACGTCACCGAGCAGGAACCGTTCCGCCAGCACGGGTTCGCGTACCTGAGCGGCGACCACACCCACCTCGGGGCCGACCAGCACCCGCACCGGGACGCCGTCGGCGAGGCACTCGTCGGCCAGCGCGACGAGTTCCTCCCGTTCGGCCTGCGCCAGCAGCGCGCACCGCTGCTCGCGGCTCAACACGTCGGTCATCGCTCATCCTCGGAAATCGTTTCGGTCATCTCGACGATCACGCGGACCGCGTCCGCCCTGGTCCACCCGGTGCCGCACATCAGCACTCGGTCGGTCGTGGCATCCCGGCTCACGCTTTCGGTGAGGTACGCGGGGGTGCTCGCCTCGATCCGCAGCGCCTGCAGCACCCTCGGCGGCGGCACATCGAGGCTCACCCGGCACCACGCCCGCACCGGGTGCACCCGGCCCATCTGCCGTAGCACCAGGTCGAGCGACTCGACCACGTGCACCGCCAGGTGCAGGTCGGCCACCACGTCGACCGGGATCCACTCCTCACCCCAGCTCGCCAGCAGGTCGTCGATGTAGTACTCGCGGACGACCCGGTGCGCGAGCGCACCCGGCTCCCGTTCGAGCCGCGCGGCCTCCGCCGCCGGCAGCCCCACTCGGTCCGCGGCCTTCACCAGCGACCGCGGCGTGGCCCCGGCGGCCTCCACCGTCTGGTGCCATGACGGTGGGAGGCTGCGTGAGATCACGTAGTCGATGCGGGAGTTGACGAAGGTCCCGGCGCCCTGGACCCGGCGGACCATCAGCCGCCGCTCCAGCTCCTGCAGCGCCGACCGGGCGGCTGCCCGGCCCACCCCGAACCGGCTGGCCAGCTCGGGTTCGCTCGCCACCCGGGTACCGGGCGCGGAACCGGCCAGCTCGGCGGCCAGCCGGTCGGCGATCTCCAGATACTTCGTCATGTCCAGCACGATGCTCGCGCAGCTTGTCCGGACAACTGCGCCGCCCGGAACGCGCAAGGCCGCCTAGGTGAACATTGCAAACAGTTATTCCCAAAAAAC
>NZ_CDXDOS010000179.1:0-7127 GCF_978021245.1 Frankia sp. CoBUL1 | reverse complement strand
GGGTGGGGCCGCGGGGTCGGCGGCGGTCTCCGCGCGGCTGCGTGGCGCCCCGAACACCCCGACGGCGCGGTGGCGGCGGATCTGGGCGGCGACCGAGCCGGCGCCGCGCCCCGGGTCGCGTTCCCCCTGGCGGCGTTAGAACCGGGCCGCGGCTTGGCCCGGCGAGGTCGAGGATGGCCAGAGCGCGGGGCCGGTCTGCGCGAGATGGGCCAGGTAGGCGCGCGGGGACACCACGCCGGTCTCCTCTCACTTCTCCTACGTCGACGCCCAGGGCCGCCCATGACAAGCGAACTTGACTTGATGGAAAGTCAACTTTACAGTCATGCCATGACCGATGACATGACTGATGAGACGCGGCGGGACAACGTGACACGCGCCGCCCGCAGGGCGATCTTCCTGGACGGTCTCCCCGTCGCCACCCTCGGCGGGATCGCTCTGGCCCTGGGCAGCGGCCCCGACCAGACCGCCGCCCAGAAGGCCTGGTGGCTGGGGGCCAGCGGCGCGTTCACGCTCGCCGTGGCATGGGTACTGCTGCGCGCCTTCCGCCGCGCCGACGAGTACCAGCGCAAGATCCAAGTGGAGAGCATGGCGATTACCTTCGCGGCAGTCCTGGTAGGGCTTCAGCTAGCCGCCCTGCTCGACGCCGCCGGCATTGTCCAGCTACGCCAGCTCGCCCAGATAATCACCATCGGCGGCGTGGCGATGTGGCTGCTGATCGCAGACCTGCGCACCCGTCTACGCCGATGAAGAACCGGCTGCGCGTGCTGCGGGCGGAACGCCGGTGGAGCCAGGCCTACCTGGCCGACCGATGCCGGGTGTCCCGGCAGACCATCAACGCAATCGAGACCGAACGGTACGACCCCAGTCTTCTCCTGGCATTCACCCTCGCCGACATCTTCAGCCTGGCCATCGAGGAGATCTTCATCCCCGACCGGTCAGGGACAACCACCGCCACCGATCGGCCCTGAGCTCGACCTCGGCCAACGCGCCCCAGTCACTCCAACATCGACACCCCGCTCCGTCGACAGATCGCCGATCACCGGCACGCACCGGCCCGCTCCCCCGCTCCCCCCGGCACCACCGGTGACCACAGCGGTCCTGCCCTCCACCGCAAACAGCTCACCCGGACCAGCAACCTCGGGCCGCGCCCATGCCTCCTGCATGCCGCATCCCGCACTTCACGCTGCTGGCGTAGCCCCAGCAGTCGGGACGCTGGCCGAAGACCGGCGGCTGATCCGCCGGATCGTCAGGCGCCGGGCGCCGGGCGCGGGTGAGCAGGCCGAGAAGCGCCAGCGCGGCGAGGGCCATGACGACCAGGCCGTACCCGCGGGCGGTGGGCAGCAGCCCGTGGTGGGTGACCAGGTAGCCGGCGACGACCGCGGGGACGCCGAAGGCGAGGTAGCACAGCACGTAGACGGTCGAGAGCAGGCCGGCGCGTTCGTGCGGGGCGACCAGGGGGATCAGGACGCGCAGGCCGCCCTGGAAACCGGCGCCGAGACCGATACCGGCCAGCGTGGTGCCGGCGAAGAACGTCGGGGTGGAGGGAAGGTCCGCGCCGAGCAGGGTGACACCGACGCCGACGAGCAGGCCCAGGGCGCCGAGGAACATCACGGTACGGGCAGCGGTGCCGCGCACGAGCAGCACCGTCAGGGCCGCGGTCACGGTGAGGGCGAAGACCGCGAGACCTCCCAGCACGACCCAGCGGGAGTCGACGACGAGCCGGGCCAGGCTCGGGCCGAGGGAGAGGTAGAACCCGCTCAGGGCCCAGGATGCGACCAGGCAGGGCGCGGCGATCAGCAGGTCGCGGCGGGCGGCGGCGGGTACGCCGATGGTCGGGCGCAGCGACGCGAGCGCTCCGGGGATGCGCGGTGTGGTCTCGGGCATCGCCGCGACCCCGACCGCCTGGGCGAGCACGATCGCGCACAGCACCAGGTAGACCAGACGGGTGGGAGCGGGCAGGTAGGCCACGAGCAGACTGGACCCGAGGGCGCCCAGGGCCAGGCCGGTGAACGGGCCGACTCCGTTGGCCAGGGTGCCGCGGGCCCGGTCGAGGTCGAGCAGGCCGGCGCCGAGGGCGCCACTGGCGGCGCCGGTCGCCAGGCCCTGCAGAACGCGGCCGACGGTCAGTTCCCCCACCCCGCCGGCGGTGGCGAACACCGCCAGTGCGGCGGCGAGCAGCACCGGACGGCGCCCGATGTGGTCGGAGAGGGCTCCGACGGTGAGCAGCGCGGCGAGGACGGCCAGGGCGAACACGGCGAACACGGCGAACACGGCGAACACGACGGTCACGGTGATCGGGGAGAACCCCCAGCGGGCCTGGTAAACCGGGTAGAGGGGGGTGGGGGCCGAGGACGCGGCGAGGAACGAGCCGATCATCGACGTCTGCAGGAGGAATCCGGCGCGCGGGGACAGCCTGCCCCGGTGGGGCGCCGCGCCCGGGTCGGACGGGGCGTCGCGGGCCGCGGCCTGCCGCGGCAGGGCCACCGCCGGTACCGGGGCGGTGGCCGAGGACGGGGTCCCGTAACCGGCGGCGCCGGTCTGGCCGGTCTGGCCGGCGGGAAGGCCGGTGGCGATGGGTTGGGAGGACATCGGGTTTCCCTTCACCGGACAGCTAAAGCTAAGATTTTGCGTTAGCGCCAGACGGTACCCTCGGCCCGGCGTTAACGCAAAGGATGTGCGTTAGGCTGGATGCGTGAGTCCGTCCGAGGGTCCGCGGCCCGGGGGGCGTAGCGCGCGGGTCCAGCAGTCCGTGCATGCCGCGGTGCGCGCGCTGCAGGCCGAGCGGGGTCGGCACGAGATCACGGTGCCGCTGGTCGCCGCCCGGGCGGGGGTGACCGCCTCCACCGTCTACCGGCGCTGGGGGGATCTGACCGAGCTGCTCGCCGACGTCGCCGCCGAGCGGCTGCGCCCGGAGACCCCGCCGGTGGACGCCGGGTCGCTGCGCGGCGATCTGGCCGCCTACTGCGAGCAGTACCTGGAGGAGATGTCCTCCCCCGCGGGCCGGGCGTTCCTGTGCGACCTGGTCGCTTCCTGCGGCGACGACCGGCCGGCGTGCCGCTGTGACCTGTACATCCGCGAGCAGATCGGGATCATCGTCGAACGGGCCGCGCGTCGCGGTGAACCCACCCCCGGGGTTGGTGAGATCGTCGAGGGAGTCATGGCGCCGATGATGTACCGCATCCTGTTCGTCGCCGACCCGGTCGATCTCGCCGACGCCCGCCGGTTGGTGGACGTCCTGCTCGCCCGCGGCGGTGGTCAGCCGCGCGGGTAGCCGAGCCGGGTGTTGTACTCCTGGACCGCCGAGGCGGAGCTGACCATGGCGATCACCCACACGATGAACCACACCGGAACGGTGATGATCAGTGTGATGATGAAGAAGGAGAACATCCACAGGAACAGGTCGGCGATCAGAAGCACGACACCCGTGGTGGTCCTGCCGGCGTAGATGTGGCCCACGCCCAGCCACAGGAAGGTCAGCAGCAGCGCGACCGCGACCGACTTCGGCGGTACCGGCGGGTAGCCCTGGCCCGGGCCGGGACCCGGGAAGGGTTGCGGCGGGCCGATCGGATACGGCGTCGGACCCGGCCCGCCGGCCTGGCCGTGAGGCGGCGGCTGTCCGTACGGCTCGTATCCGGCCGGCCCGGGCTGCTGCGGCTGCCGGTGCGGATCTTCCCACCCTGTCATGTGACCCCCGATCTTGTCGGTGCACACTGTAACAGGATCATCCGGTTACGTGAATGGACCGGAATACCGGAACCGCGACCGGCCTCCCCGACCTTCAGGAATGTGACATTCACCACACAAAGATCGTTATGTGGATAAACCTGTCGACAAGCCGGTGGGTAACCTGCCGCGGCCCTGTGGATGCCCTGTGGGGCAATGCTGATTCCGGATTCGCCGAGAAGTCAAGATGTTGCGGTGCGTACCGGCCGCGATATCACTGGAGTATGGCTCTGGCGCATCTGACTTCTCGTCCGACCACCACCGCCCGGCCCGCCGTGCCGGGCAGCGCGCCCGCGCTGCCGCCCAGCGTCGCCCGGGTCGCCGCCCGCACCCGGCTGTCCGCCGAGCTACTGGCGGCGATCCTGGAGGTCGAGCGGCGCACACGGGCCACCCTCGAGGACATCGAACGCGCCGACGCGCTGGCCGAACGGCTGCTCGTGCGCCGCGGTGCGCGGCTGCGCGCCGCGGCCGGCCGCCCGGCCCGGTGACCTGCTCCCCCGGGCTCGGCTCAGGCGGCGCCGGCCCGCCGCGAGGCGCGCTCGGCGTGCGCCGAGGTGAGCATCAGAATCTCGTTCATCCTCAGGGCGAGCACCCGCGACGGGCGCTTGTCGAGGATGTCCTCCACCTCGAGGAGAGCGGCTTGGGCCACCGCGGGATCGCGGCGCAGCGTGGTGGCGGCGAGCGACGCCAGCGCCCAGCCGCGGTCGAGGGTCGCCGGGGTGGTCAGGTCGATCGCGGTGTAGGCGGCGGACCGCGCCCCGGGCATCCCGAGGCGGGCCATCGCGTCGGCGACGACGCAGGCCTCCCGGACCTCGTCGAAGGGGGGCCAGCCGGGATGGCGCAGGCCGAGCACGGTCGGCCGGTGGCGCAGCCGGTTCAGGGCGGCGTCGAGGGCTGCCTCGTCGCCGGTGGCCGCGGCGGCGGTGACCTGCACCGCCGCCGCCCAGCCGTGCAGGTAGGGATGGTCGACGGCGGCCGCCTTGGCCGCGGCGTAGCGTCCGGTGACGAAGGCGATCGCCGCGTCCAGGCTGTGCGCGGTGCCGGTAAGCAGCCGGTCGTCGAGCTGGGCGGCGAACTGCTCGGTGAGGGTCGCGAACCGCCGCGCCGAGGTGTCGTCGCCGGTGTCGACGGCCAGCATCCCGAGGGAGAACGACAGGTAGCCGGCGACCCGGGTCAGTTCGGCGTGCACCGTCGGGGACAGCCGCCGTCCCAGGGCGGCCTGGACCCGCCGCCAGTCGGCGATGACCGGGCCCACCAGCGTCGTGTGCGGGGCGGAGAACAGGGTCGTGGCGTACCGGTGCAGCCGGTCGTCGAGTTCGGTGAGCGTCACCGGATCGGGATCGGCGAACGTGATCTCCCGGGAGAGTACCGCCGCGGCCCGTCCGGCGGACGCCAGACCGAGCCGGTCCGAGGCCCGGGTGGGCGACAGTTCCACGCCGTTCATGACCATCCCCTCACGTTCCGCACCGGCGCCTCGTGGCGCACCGGTCACAGCCCGGCGACGGATGTCCGACCGGGCGGGGACCATGCTTCGTTGCGTCGTCCCGTGGCTGGGGCCGCCGCCGGTCGGCACGGCCGGCCGTACGCCGATGATGCTGATGAACCCGCACGGTTCACCCCAGTGCGTAGCTGATCCGGCAAACACTGTGACCAGTCGCAAGCTACCGCGCAAGATGGGGGCGGTGTACAGCGGTTTGACAGATTGATCAGAGTCTGCTCCTGGTCTGCCCCGGACAGTTCGGACGTTCCCGATGATCGAGCTCGGGGTCCGTCCCCGCCGTGCCCGCCCCCGCCGGTGAGGTGGTCGCGGCGCAGGTCAGGCAGGTCGGGGGTGCGGTGTTCCCGGTCGTCGAGCCATCGGTCCAGATCCTGTTCCCTCGACGCCCCGCCGTCGCAGCCAACCCGCGATCCGTCGGATAACTCACAGGCGGATAACTCACCTGCCAGGGCAAGCCGCGCCTCCCCGTGGCCGGGCCACCCTGCCGCTAGGGAGAACTGTGGTAGGGAGAGGCAGTGGATTTCCGCGGGCAGACCGCACTGATCACCGGTGCGTCGACGGGCATCGGCGCCGTCTTCGCCCGCGAGTTCGCCGCCCGGGGCGCCGACCTCGTGCTCGTCGCGCGCGGTGAGGACCGGTTGCGCGCGAACGCCGCCGAGATCACCCGGCGCAACGCGCTGCTGGCCCGGGGTGGGCGGCTGCTGCCGCGGCGGGCGCTGATCCGGATCGCCGAACGCGCCGTCCGCCCGGCCCCGGGCGGCTCTCGCGGGTAGGACCTCGCCGGTAGGCCGGGCGGTTTCGGGATCATCCTCACCCGGTCAGCCAGCGCCACCACGGGCGGAGAGCGGTGCGCAAAGCCCGCTCTCCGCTGACCGCGGCGGTCACCCCCCGGCGCAGGTCCGGCTCCGCAGCAGGCCGAGGCACATATGGGTGTTGCCCTCGATCGAGATCCGCGTCGTGCGGGCGAACCGGAGCGCCAGGGGAACCTGTTCGGGGCCGTAGCGGCGCCCGTCGTGGTCGACCAGGACGACGTCCCGCGGGTCGCTGCCGAGCCCGAGCGAGGCGCGTCGACGTACCAGTGCGACCGTGAGGTTGTCGTCCGGCAGGTCCCCGAGCCGGATCTCCCCCATATCCGACTCGGGGAGCTCGGGGTGGGCTCGCAGGTAGGCAGCGAGGCACCGCTCCACCGCGGCCGTGTGCGCCTTGCGGCGGAACGTGGTGCGTAGCTCGTCGAGCGAGTCGTCGGACTCATGGCCGAACGTCCCTCGGTACCCGGCGTCGGCGGCCAGGCCGCGGTTGATGAGGCCGGAGTCGTGGTGCTCGTCGAGCTGCACGACCACCTGCCGGTCCCCGGCGACTGCGACCAGGATGTCCTTGGCGTCGGAGGCCATCAGGTAGGCGAAGGTGGGCGAACAGAAGGCCGTGGGCAGGCGCAGGTGCACCTCGATCCGGGCGTCGTCGACCGACACCGAGTGCACGAACCCCAGATCGGTGATCGGCTCGTCCAGCTGCCGTCGTACGTCGGCCTCGGTCAGGACGGCTGACGCGACGGTCATCACGCGCCTGCCAGCTGCAGCCCGGCCGGCACCGGGAGGTCGTACATCTTGGCGGCGTTGAGCCCGAGGATCTTCTTCTTCTGCTCCGTGGTGATGGGTGCGTACCCCATGTCCTCGGGGAACTGCCAGTCGACGAAACTCTCGATGAGCCACTTGGGCGTCCAGATCGCGTAGTCGGAGGAGAACTGGATCTTGTCCTCGCCGATCCAGTAGAGAAGTTCGCCCATGACCTGGGCGAAGTAGCGCGGCTTCGAGTACATGAAGTGCATGACCACCGCGAGTCCGCCGTATACGTTGGTCTCCTGGGTCGCGATCCAGCAGAAGTCCTCCAGCCGGGGCATCCCCACGTG
>NZ_CDXDOS010000178.1:0-7153 GCF_978021245.1 Frankia sp. CoBUL1 | reverse complement strand
GGGCGGCCCTGGGTGAACGCCCAGCGGGTCAACCTGATCAGCGAGGAGATCGGTGTAATCGACAACGGTTCGGCGGTCACGCTCGTGGTCGATCCGGTCGACGGCACCGCCAACGCGGTCGCGGAGGTGCCGTTGTCGGCCTTCTCCGGCGTGGTCGCCGTCGACGGCAGGGCGACCGAGGCCCTCACCGTATGGTTGGACACCGGCCGCGGCTGGCATGCGAAAGTCGGCCTCCCGTCGCCCTACCGGACAACAGGCCGGCGCGCACTCGACGGCGCCGCGGTCAGCCTCCTGCGGCCGCAGGCCAAGAACGAGGCGGCGTGGCTGCGGGTGAGCCGCCGGGCCGCGCGGGTGCGCATCCTGTCCAGTAGCTGCCTGGAGGCCGCCCTCGTGGCGCAGGGCTCCACGGACGCCTTCGCAGACGCCGGCTCGGACACGCACCGCATCATGGACATCGCCGCCGCGTCCGTGCTGGTCCCGGCGGCGGGCGGCGCGGTGATCGACGCCTTCGGCCGCCCGGTCGAGATCGTCCCCGACCTCAGCCGCCGATGGTCCGGCGTGATCGCGGCGACCCCGGAGCTGGCGCACCGGCTCGCGGACGAGATCAGCGGCTCTTCCTACTGATCCGTTCGCGTTACCCGGCCTTTCCCCGGGGAACGGCGCGTCGCCGCCGCTGGTTGCCTGCGCCGGCAGATGGTGAGCCGGACAGCAGGTGACGCACGACAACAGCCCACCGGCGCATGCGCATACGACCGGACCGTGTTCGGCGACGAGCCGATCAGCCGGTGATGCTCAAGAAACTCCTTGACCGGCCCGATCGGCAGACGGTCCTCCGTCCACTGCGACGCTCCTCGTCGTCGTCGGCGGCGACCAGCTCGCAGCCGGGGGTGCGGCCGCTCCTTGCGGATGATGACCCGTATCCCCGGCGGCCAGCGTCCACACCCGTTTCTGGACCACCAGCCTCCGGGAGATTGCCGGCAGGGTCTTCCCCACGCCGTCGACCGGATCGAGCCGATCGCGGCCACGTACGCCGCGGGGGCAGAAGCCGCTGTCGCCGGTCCTCACCCGGACCAGATGGCCTGGAACGGGACAGCGCGGCCACCGGCTCGGCCCCGTCGATCCGGTCATGGCCGCTCCCAACGCCGTCACCATCCTCGCAGCCTGCCGGTTCAACAGGTCCGTGCCGCAATAGTCTTCGTTGATCTCCTGGTCGCCGATCAACACGTTGCTCTCATAGGACATGTTGACCAAGTTCCTCTCGTTCCCAGCGCACCCTCCGGAACCTGTCAAGCGGCCCAGATCGATGATCGTAAACTTGATCGAATTTTGATTACTGCAAGCGTTTTCCAGATCGGACCCACTTTGGATCATGGGGAAGCGTGATCCGATGCGCACGATCGGGTGAGGCGGAGTCGCGGCCATGTGCCTGTAGCCTGCGGATTCAGGGAATCCTCGCGTGTGTGGCGACCATTACCTCCAGGGATGCGGACGGCGAAGTAGACTTAAGGCCGCTTAAGATCGGTATGCGCTTGCATACCGATGGCGGCATCCGCGCAGGAGGCAGCGGTGGCAGACAGCCAGCACCAGCCCGGCGGGGAGCTGACGTCGACTGATGTCAACTCTAAGGTTGTGGTCGCGGCGTTGCGAAGGGATCCGGCGATCCGGTTGCAGGTCCTTGTCCATCACGAGACGACCACCAGGTTGCTGGCACCACGGCGCGAGCTGTGCCGGGTGGCCATCGACGACGGTGAGACCAGCGTCGTCAACGCGATCAGCAGCCTGGGAGCGCACCGGCTCGACCTCGACGAGGGTCGTCCGGCGGATGACGGTGACCTTCGTAAGGGACTCGAGGTCTTCCCAGGGGTCTCCTTCGTCGTGGCCCACACCGATGTCCTGCGCACGGCTCCTGCCGGCCGAGGTCTGTACTTCGACCTGGCCACGGAGCGGCGGGCACAGTCACACGGGAACGTTCGGTTCACCCAGCCGGCCCAAATGATGTTTGCCCTCTGGGAGGCACCGCGACTGATGGCCTCGGAGTGCAACCTCCCGGCGCCGCCTGTCCTGGCGCCGGCGGTACTGGCGGGTTTCGGGCCGGGGAAGCGCTCATGACCGCTCCCCGCATCACGAACCCGTCGGCCACCTCCAGCCTGAACGCGCGCATCAGGGATTTGATCGCCGCCGGTCGGCCGATCGCAGCCCTTACCGTCGGGGAGGTAGGCGGACCGCCGCCCGAGCACGTGCTGGAGGCCGCCACCGATGCGGTCCGATCCGGGTGGGCGCACACCTACGGCCCGGTCGCTGGTGATCCCCACTTCCGGGAGGCGGTCGCGGCATGGGTGTCTACCGGCGCCGCGGAGCCGGTAGACGCCAAGCAGGTTGTGGCGACGAACGGCGCTAAGCACGCCCTGACCCTCGCCTTCCTCGCTCTGCTTGAACGCGGCGCGGGCGTTCTGGTACCCGAGCCGAACTGGCCCACCTACGCTGCGGCCGTCCGGCTGGCCGGCGCTCGGCCGGTGCCCGTCGTTACCAATCCCGCGAACGGTTTCGTGCCGACGGCGTCACTACTCGACGAACACGCGGGGTCGGGCGCGGCGATGCTGGTGCTGGCCACGCCACACAACCCGACCGGGACGATGCCGACAGCCTCGGACCTGGACGACATCGGCCGATGGTGCGCGCGCAAGAACGTGACCGTCGTCGTGGACCAGGTGTATCTAAAACTCTCCTGGATCCCTGTGACCCAACTACCAGCAGACGTTCTGCGAGCTGCGGGCGCAAGGGTCGTCGTGGTCGATTCGGTGTCGAAGAGTCACGCGATGACCGGATGGCGGGCGGGGTGGTTGGTCGCGGATCTCCCGACGGCTCGCACGGCAACAGCGATCATGTCCCACACCACTAATCACGTGAACCGGGTGGCCCAAGCTGCGGCGACCGCCGCACTCACCGGTCTACAGGACTGTCTGGCAGAGTTGCGGGCGAGGCTGCTGGACAGCCGAAGCCTTATGGTCGAGTTTCTCGGGTCGGTGCCGGATCTCGTCCGTCTCCGTCCACCCGACGGCACCTTCTATGCCTTCCCGTCATTCGCGCCGCTGCTGGCGAGTGCTTCCTGCCGGTTCGATACCATGAGCGACTTGGCGCAGGCCCTGATCGACAAGGCAGATGTCGCCGTGCTGCCCGGTGAGGCGTTTGGCGAACCCGACCATGCCCGGCTGTCGTTCGTCGCCCCGAGACCGGAGTTGTCCGCGGCCCTGGAACGCATGCTCGAGTTCATCCACGGCGTCGCCTGATTGGGCAGGGCAGACGGGGCCTGCAGGCGACCGCGGCACTTTCACTAATACGGAGCTGATTATGATGCTTGAAGAACGCAACACGATCGAGGGGAAGAGTAGGCGGCTGCGGGCTATGTTCGACCGTGGCGACTTCCTGGCTGCCCTGTTATCGTCATTCCGGCGACCTACCCCGACGTTTCGGTAGGCGATTTGCAAAAAGATGGAGTGTCGGCCGCCGTCTATGCGAACAAGATCTTTCGACTCACTTTCACGGCGGTGGATGCCGCTCTCCCCAGCATTCTCGAGTCCGGTTCCGCCGCCATCGAGTCGCGGCTCTCCTCAGTCGCCCAGGTGCTCGAGACGATTGGAAACGGCAAAGTGACCGCCGCTGACATCGCCTTCGCCGAGGAGGTGAAGCGCCGGCGCGCAGGGTAGGTCCATGAGCAATGCCGCCGGTGGCCTGACAGGCGGTTTTACTCGCCGTAACCAGCGCCGCCCGAGTGCGGGCACTCAGGCTGGTCAACCCCATGACGACAGTGTGTGTTGACGATCAAAGGAAGGGCTATGGAGAACGTGTCTGACAATGCCAACGATCGTGCGGACGCCGAACTGCGACGCCGCTCGGAGGAGGACGTACACGCGGCGGCCATGCACGACGGGCTCGACGTCCCGCCCTCCACCTGGCACGGTTTGGAGGTGGCAAGGCGGGCCCGGGGCCCGATGACGAACTGGGAATACAACCGCGCGCGGCTGGCCGACACACTCGACGCGGTGGCAAGTCACATTCCCAGCCTTGATCGGGCCATACTGGATTGGGCCGTGGCCGCCAAACTCCCTGGCCAGTCGTTCTTCGACGCCTGGGAGCGGGACGGCTACCAACTGCCCGGGCTGCGGCAACACTCCAAGCTGCTAGAAGCGTGCATCACGGCCGCAAACCCTCAGCCAGCGGACGTCGTCCTAGATCTCGGTTGCGGCGACGGCGCGCTCGTGGCCAGGCTCCCGCTCGTCGCGCGTCTGGACCTGCTCGACAGCAGCGTGCGGATGCTCGAGCGCGTCCCACTGAGCCGGACAGGCAGGAAGGAGACCCGACTGGTCCACGCCGATTACCTCGACTACAGACCGGACACACGGTACGATTCGATCATCGCGGTCATGTCATTGCATCACGTCGACCACGACCAGATTTCGCGGGCCCTGGAAAAATGCTACCGGGAGCTTTTCCCGGGTGGCCGCCTGGTCCTTGGCGAGACATTTCTCGACACCTCGGCACTATCGAGCCAGAACGACATCGACGATGTCTGCGACGTCTACTATCGGAAGATAGTCAATGCTGCGGAGCAGAACTGTTACCGCCATGCGCTCAAGGACGCACAGATACTCGACCGGATCCTTCGGCGCTCCGGGGAGTACATGCGGACTCGGGAGCAGTGGAGAAGGTTGCTGACACGGGCGGGATTCTCGGTGAAAGCCAGCCGGACGACTTCACCCGAGATCCGCTACGGCTACCTGCTGGCCGTTCGTCCTCCCGAGGACGACCAGTAAGTCGGCCGGTCGTGAAGCATCTGCGCCCGGGGTAGGTCCAGCGGAATCAATGGGTCGGAAGGATATGGGGAATCGTTATGGAAGAGGGTGCCGTGAAAAAATCTGAGGCTGAATCTGATACGGAAGCCCTGGCACGGGCCTACGAGAAATCGCGATTCGCTGTTCCGCATTACGTGCTGCGGTCCGAGGTCATTAACGGTGACGGCTTCCAGAGCCCGCGCGGTCTGGACGGTTTCAAACGAATCCTGCTGGATGGGATGTCCGTTTCTCCAGGAATGCTGGTCATGGATATCGGCTCTGGTCTGGGTGGCGCCGCTTTCTACCTCGCCGCTGCCTTCGGTGTCGAGGTGGTTGGCGTCGATCCCTCGGAAGTCATAGTCGAGATCGCCTGCGCTCGGAAGGCCGAGTTCGACCCGCAGGACAGGGTCCGGTTCATCCACGGCGACGTGTACTCCGACGACCTGGCGGAGCGCTCCTTCGACATCATCTACTCGCGGGACTCGCTGCTCTACGAAGCTGACAAGCTGAGGGCGCTCGTGCGCTGCCGTGGGTTGCTCAAGCCGGGCGGAGAGATCCACATCGCTGATTTCTGTCGGGGGATCTCGACCCCCGAATTTGAGCAGTACGTCGATGTCTCGGGATATCATCTGCCCACGATGGAGGAGTACACCGAGCTGTTCACCGCGGCAGGCTTCGAGTCTGTCGTCGTCCGTGACCTTAGCGAAATAATGGGCGACTGGTTGGAGGCGGATCTCGTCGCATACCGGGCGCAAGTCGACGGCGGGCAGTATTCCATCGACAAGAAAGATGCCGACCATATCATCAAGCGCTGGCAGCGCAAGATTAATTTCGTGCGGGAAGGGGCACTCGCCAACGGCCTTTTCTCGGCAACCGTTTCGGCCTCGGAGCAGGGACTCCAGAGATGCTGACGCAGAATCCCGAGTGCTTGATCATAAAGGTGTCCGCCGACCGGGCACTGCGATATCATCAGCTGTGGCTGTGTGATTTCTTCCGGTGCGTCGAATTTCTGAACAGGCACGCGAAACACAGTCATGCGAAACAGAAGTATTTCGACTCCGTGATCATACCGATGGACATCAAGTCAAAGTGGTGCGGCGGTCCGGCGGGGACATCGACATCGACATCGTCTGGCCGGACGGCCACGAGAGCTGCTATGCGGTGTCCTGGCTCGCGGAACGCGACGAGGCGCGAGTATCGGGCAGCAGCAGCCGGCAGTGGAAGCCGTGGATCAGCCCGCGAAGCGTCGACAAGGAGACGTTCGAGCGCCACGACGTCCTCGCTGACAATGCCGCACTGGGTCGGGCTCTCGAACACCTCTTCACCTGCGGCGTCTTCACCTACGGCGTCCTCGTGATCAGCGGGAAGGCCGCCCCGGACACCGATCTCGACCTGGCGGCCCGCGCCCGATTCGTCATGGAACAGAGCAGCTGACGATGCCGGTCGGTGTTGCCGGGCTGGTACTGTTCGCCGCGGCGCTGCATGCGAGTTGGAACGCCATGCTGCACAGTCACAGCGACCGGTTGTGGTTCATCACGGTCACGAGCTTCGTGACGACCGTGATCGCGGTGTTGTTCGCGTTCGCCCTGCCGCTGCCTGCCGCGGCGAGCTGGCCCTATCTGGTGTTTTCCGCGGCGGTGCAGGTTCTGTATGCGCTTCTTCTGACGCTGGCTTACCGGGTAGCCGATCTGGGCTCGATGTACACAGTGATCCGGGGCTGCGTCCCGCTGCTGGTCACCCTCGGGGCCGCGATGTTCGCCGGGCAGGAGCTGAGACCAGCCACGCTGGTGGGGATCGGCCTGGTCTCCTTCGGGATCATGGCCATGGGTCGGGACAACGGCGGCTTGAAGGCCATCACGCTGGCCGTGGCCAGTGCCGCTGTTGTCGCGACCTACACCGTCGCCGACGGCATGGGGACGCGGCTGTCGGGCAACTTCTACTCCTACACCACGTGGATCTTCCTTCTGTACGGGATCTTGATGCCGCTGGCCTTCCTGCTGGTGCGAGGCCGGCTGGTCGTGCGGGGCCGAGTATCAGAACTACGCGCAGCGGTAGTCTGCGGGCTCGTGCAGCTGCTGACCTATGCGGTGCTGATGTGGGCCTTCACCCGGGGCCCGCTGGGCCCGATTTCGGCCCTACGGGAGACCAGCGTCGTGTTCGCGACACTGATCGGCTGGCGCTTTTTCGGTGAGGAGCTGTCCGCGACGCGCCTGGGCACGTGCTCGGCGATCATGCTGGGCGTCTTCTGCCTCAACATCTTCGGGTAAGTCACTTGATCTCAAATGATCGTCTAACTCGTCTGCCTCTGAGGTGAGGATTTCCGG
>NZ_CDXDOS010000177.1:0-7166 GCF_978021245.1 Frankia sp. CoBUL1 | reverse complement strand
GCCCCGACCCGACCCGCCTTGGTGCCCTGCTGGCTGACCACGCCCCACTCCGGCACCGAGAACAGCTTGTGATGGATCCGCGCAAAGATGATCACCTGACAGAGACCGCCGGTCTCGTTGCACTGGTTGTCGAAGTCAGCGTAGGTCGGGCTCGGCGGGTACTGGTCGTAGCTGTCGACCCCGATAACGTCGACGTACTGGTCACCCGGGTAGAGATCGAAGGCGCCGACCGACGTGGTCGAGCCGTGGGCGTTGAGGTTCCAGTCGATGCGGACCCGCGGACTGGTAGCCTTGATCGCCGACGAGGCGTTACGGAAGCATTGCACCCACTGCTGCGGGTCCGTGGTTGCCCACGCGAACCACAGCCCGTTGAACTCCCAGCCCAGCCGGACGAACGAGTCGCCCCGCTCCGTGCTCACCAGCCAGCGGCCGAACTGCCGCCACTCGGCGTCGTAGCGGCCGGCCGCGCAGTCGGCGAGGTTGCCCTTCTCCGGCCCCTCGTCCGGAAAGAGCGGCTGGCTGATGACCCATGTGCCGGAGAACCCGGCGAAGGTCGAGGCGCCGCGACCGATCCAGGGCTCGACGATCGCCCGCCAGCTGGACCGCTCGGTGTACATGACGACGACGTCGTTGGGCCGGCCACGGAATTCCGCCCAGCGGTTCGCCTGCGCCAACGTGTGCGCGGCGACCCCCGTGGGAAACTCACCGGTCGTGGCGGCCCGCTGCACCCGGGGCACGGTGACCGGCGGCTGGACCCCCGGTGCGGGCGAGGGGCCGGAGCTCGGCGACCGCGCGGGCGGCGACTGCGGCGGGGGCTGCGACTGCGGGGCGGGCGTCGGGCCGCCGGCCACCGTGTCCGTGGGGTGTCCTCCGGAGGACACCAGAACCCAGGCGGTCAGGGCGGTCACGACCGCGATCGAGACCGCGATCGAGACCGCGACAGGCGGGAGACGCGGGATTCGGCCGGCTCGGCCCCCCGGGCGCGCAGCGATCCAACCGGCGACGCGAGACAGGCGACCCGGGCCAGGCTCACCGCCGCCGTCCGCCCGAACACGCCCGTCCGGCACCGGCCCGTCCCAGACCGGCACCTCCCGGGCCAAGACGTCCCGGGCCAGAACGTTCGTGTCCGGCGTGTCCAGCCTCTTCCCGGCCGGGGCCTGCCGCCCGTGCCAATGGAACACGGTCGTGGTGGCGCCGTCCGGACGTGCCTGCACCGGGTCCGGCCGGTCCCCGCCGGGGGCTGTGACCGGGCCGCCATCCGCGTCGCGAGGAGCGCCGTCGCGGCGGATGTGGACCAGCTCGGTGGGGGAACCCTCGCTAGGGGAACGGAGGCTCCGCGGCGTCGTGTCGCTTCGGCGACGGCGCAGCGGGAGCAGCCGGGCGTCCGGCCACTCGCCCCGGGACGGGGTCGGCATGCCGGCGCCTCCACCGGCGGGCCGCCGATCGGCCGAACGGGGCGGGTCCGCCTCGGAGTGATACACCGTGCCGTCCTGGTCCGAGGATGGCGATCCGGCCACCGGCCAGCGGCCAGCGGGTCATCCGACCAGGAGCGCCCGCGCACCCGCATCACCCCAGTCGTACATTTCTATCTATAAAGTCATTTTTACTCATGTAGTGCAAAAGTGCGACCAAGCACGACACTCTCCCCGATCCAGTGGCTCGCAACGAGGTCCGCCATCACCGTCGACACCTGAGCCGAGGCTCGTTCGGTAATCCGCGAGTGATCGCTAAACAGTAACAACCACCGACGAAGTGCCCCTTCGGCGGCCTCGGCTTATCACGCAGTGCAACGATCAGCCATCCGTAGACCAACCCTCCCACTCCGAGAGAATCGTTCGACACGCGCACCCGACCCACCGAAACCGTCATCCGGCCCCGGAGTCACGGGGTCAGGGGGGTCAGGGAAGTCAGGGGGGTCAGACGCCTGGGAGGCCCACGGGGCTGTGGGATCTATGCCGCATACGCGGGTTCGTAGGGACAGCACCAGCCGGCAAAGGACCATACGGTACCGTTGCCACGGGTCACGCCCGCACGCACGTTCGCGGGCGAGCAGCGACGTCCTCACCCGCGTGGGAACGCGCCGCCCGCGCAGCCGGACCGCCCGGTGGCTGCCCCCACCGGTCACGACCAGCCGGCCCGCGGGACGGCTGCCCCGGATCACCCGGAGCGCGTCGCGGTCCCGCAACGACCAGGCCATTGACGCCCATCCGCCCCGAGTGCGTCCGGACCGGGGCATGAGCACGGGAGACGCAACAGCCTTGAGCATCGAGATCGCCCAGACCAGCGAGATTCCCGACGTGGCGGACATCCCCGTCGTGATCCTGTGCGGCGGGATGGGAACCCGGCTGCGGGAAGC
The DNA here is from genome assembly GCF_978021245.1 of Frankia sp. CoBUL1. Lineage (NCBI taxonomy): Bacteria > Bacillati > Actinomycetota > Actinomycetes > Frankiales > Frankiaceae > Frankia > Frankia sp. CoBUL1. The sequence goes on along the minus strand of NZ_CDXDOS010000177.1, from coordinate 4,810 downwards.
CAGCGAGAAACTACCCAAGCCGCTGGTGGACATCGGCGGCAAGCCGGTGCTGTGGCACATCATGAAGACCTACGAGCACTATGGCTTCCGTAAGTTCGTGCTCTGCCTCGGCTACAAGAGCGATCTGATCAAGAACTACTTCCTCGCCTACCGTGCGCAGGTCGCCGACTTCACCCTCACGCTCTCCGACGACCACACCCCCCAGTTCCACAACACCGTGGGCGACGAGGCGTGGGAGGTGACCTTCGCCGAGACGGGCCTACTCACCGGAACCGGAGCCCGGCTGCGCCGGGTCGCCCAGTACCTGACCGGCCCGCGGTTCATGCTGACCTACGGCGACGGCGTGGGTGCCGTCGATGTCGGCGCGGTGCTCGCCGACCACCTGGCGTCGGGGCGGATCGGGACGGTCACCGGCGTCCGGCCGTCGAGTCGCTACGGCGAGCTGACCACGGACGGCAACGCCGTCACCCTCTTCGCCGAGAAGCCGCCGCAGACCGGCTGGGTGAGCGGGGGATACTTCGTCTTCGAGCGCGAGTTCATCGACAAGTACCTCGACGACGACCCGGCGCTGCTGCTGGAGCGTCACCCGCTGCAGCAGCTGGCCCGGGACAGCGAGCTGACCCTGCACACTCACGACGGGTTCTGGATGGGTATGGACACGTTCCGCGACTGGACCGAGCTGAACCAGCTCTGGGATTCCGGTGCCGCGCCCTGGCGTGTCTGGGCCGGCTGAGGTTCCGGACGGGTCCAGCGATGAGCGATTCCTCCCGCGGCTCCGGCGGTCCCGAGCCGAACGCTTCCCCCCTGAACGCTTCCCCCCCGAACGGTTCCGAGCCCGCCGGCGCCGGCGAGTACGCGGCGACGGCAGGCGCCGACCCGGGTACGTGGCTGCACGACCTGGTCGCCACCCTGCTGCCCGCCATGCGCAGCATCACCGGGGACGGTGTCCGCACGACGCTCGCCACCGTCGCGCGGGCGCTCGGCCCGGAGCCCGCGCTCACGGTGCACGAGGTCCCCAGCGGGACACCGGTCCTGGACTGGACCGTGCCCCGGGAATGGAACGTCACCTCGGCCCGGTTGACCGGCCCGGACGGCAAGACCGTCGTCGACGCCGCTGACAACCCGCTGCACCTGCTGGGGTACAGCACACCGGTCCGCGCCCGGCTGTCCCTCGACGAGCTGCGCCCGCACCTGTTCTCGATGCCGGACCGCCCGGACTGGGTGCCCTACCGGACCTCCTACTACACCGAGAACTGGGGCTTCTGCCTGACCGACCGGCAGCTCGCCGCGCTGCCCGACGGCGAGTACGACGTGGAGATCGACACCACCCTCACCGCGGGGTCGCTGACCTACGGCGAGATCGTGCTGCCCGGGACCACGGACGACGAGTTCCTCATCACGACCCACACCTGCCACCCGGCGATGGCGAACGACAACTGCTCGGGCATCGCCACGGCCACCCTGCTGGCCCGCACCCTGGCCGGGCTGCCCCGCCGGCACACCTTCCGGCTGCTGTTCATCCCCGGCACGATCGGATCGATCACCTGGCTCGCGCGCAACCGCGACACCGTCGGGCGCATTCGGCACGGGCTGGTGCTGACCGGCCTGGGCGACCGGTCGGACCCGACCTACAAGCGCAGCCGGCGGGGTAACGCCGCCGTCGACCGGGCCGCGGCGGCGGCGCTCGCCGAGACCGGGCGGCCGCACCGGGTCGTCGACTTCTCCCCCTACGGCTACGACGAACGGCAGTTCTGCTCCCCTGGCTTCGACCTGCCCGTCGGCCGGTTCGGGCGCGGCCAGCACGGCGACTATCCGCAATACCACACGTCCGCGGACGACCTCGACTTCGTGACCCCGCAGTCACTGGCCGACTCGTTCGCGATCCTGCTGCGGACGATCGACATCTGCGAGCGCGACCGCATCTGGCGCAACACCACCCCGTACGGGGAGCCGCAGCTCGGCCGGCGGGGCCTGTACCGCGCCATCGGGGCCACCATGAACCGCCAGGCGATCGAGATGGGCCTGCTGTGGGTGCTGAACCTGGCCGACGGCACGCACAGCCTGCTCGACATCGCCGACCGCGCGGACCTGCCGTTCGACACCGTCGCGGCGGCGGCCGATGCCCTGGTGGGCGTCGATCTGCTCAGCGACGTCACCAGCAGCGACGTCACCAGCGCCGCGCCCGCGGGAGCCCGGCGGTGACCGACACCGCTGTCGCCGTCGCCAACGGTGCGGGGAGCACCGGGAACAGCGGCCCGGTCTGGACGATCGTGCTGGCCGGCGGCGGCGGCACGCGTTTCGGCGGGCCGAAACAGTTCTTCGACCTCGGGGGTGAGCCCCTGCTCGCCCATCCGGTCGCGGCTGCGCGGCCCGCCAGTGACGGCATCGTCGTGGTCGTCCCCGCCGCCCTGATCGGCCACTGGTCACCGCCGGACGGAGTGCGGATGGTCGCTGGCGGCGCCACCCGAGCCGAGTCCGTCCGGGCGGGGCTGGCGGCCGTGCCCGCGGACGCCGGGGTCATCGTGGTCACCGACGCCGCCCATCCACTCGCGACTCCCGCCCTGTACCAGCGGGTCATCGACGAGGTCCGCGCCGGCGCCGACGCGGCCGTACCCGGGCTCCCGCTCACCGAGGTCGTCAAGGAGATCCGCTCGACGGTGCTCGGCAGCCCCCCCGACGACACCCCCCGGTTGGTCACCGGGGCCTCGCTGCCGCGGGAGACCCACCGGCTCGTGCAGACCCCGCACGCCTTCCGGGCGGACCTGCTGCGCTCCGTGCACGCGGAGGCCCGCGAGGCCGTCGAGGACTCGGCGATGGTCGCCGCGGCCGGCGGCCTGGTCGTGGTCGTCCCCGGCGAGCCGGCGAACATCCATGTCACCACGCCGGACGAACTCGCCATGGCCCGGCTGCTTCTCACCCATGTTCGTTCCGAGGGGGAACCTGATGAGTTCGGTACTGGTCGAATCCACGTTGTCCGATGACGAGCGGCGGGCGAGGCTCTACGCCGGCGAGCTGTTCGTCTACGCGCCCAGGCCCGCGACGCGGGAGTTCGTCGAGTTCAGCCGCACCCTGATCCGCGAGGCCTTCGGCGATCTCGACCCCGAGACGGCGCAGTACCACATGCCGGTCGAGGACTACGCGGCCCTGCTCGCCGAGCTGAAGCCACGGTTCATCCACCACCCCACCTGCAAGGAACTGTTGCCGGCGATTCTCGCCGAGCACGGCTGCGACCTGTCGAAGACCTACTTCGACGTGCCCCGGCTGCGGACCTCGACGTCGGACGACTACCTCACTTCGGGCATCGCCTACGCCTTCCACCCGCACCGCGACACCTGGTACTCGGCACCGTTCTGCCAGCTCAACTGGTGGATGCCGATCTTCGATATCGTGCCGGAGAACGCCATGGCCTTCCACCCGCGCTACTTCTCCCAGGGCGTGAAGAACGGTTCCGGCGACTACGACTACTACGAGTGGAACGCGAAGAACCGGGCCGACGCCGCGAAGCACATCAAGTCCGACACCCGTAAGCAGCCCAAGCCCGAGGAGGAGGTGGAGATCTTTCCGCAGACCCGGGTGGTCGCCCCCTCCGGCGGCATAATGATCTTCTCGGCGGCCCAGCTGCACTCCTCGGTGCCGAACAACTCCGGCCGCACCCGGTTCAGCATGGACTTCCGCACCGTCCACTTCGATGACGTGGTCAACCACGTCGGAGCGCCGAACGTCGACGCGGAGTGCACCGGCACGACCATGCGGGACTACCTGCGTGGCACCGACCTGAGCCGGATTCCCGAGGACATCTGCCTGACCTACGACACCGCGCCGCCGCGGGAGGACGCGATGCTGGTGTTCTCCCACCAGAACGCATGACGGCGGCCCCGAACGGATCCGGCGCGGGCGACCCGGCGGCGGACGAGGTTCCGCTCGCCGGGCGGGTCGCCGTGGTGACCGGTGCGTCGAGCGGCATCGGCCGGGCCACCGCGCTGCGGCTGGCCTCGGGCGGAGCCACCGTCCTCGCGCTCGGGCGCGACCAGACCCGGCTCGACGCCCTCGGCAAGGAGGCGAGCGGTCCGGGCACCCTGACGCCGGTGCGCCTCGATCTGACCGATGACGCGGCCGTCGTCACGTTCACCGCCGAGGTCACGGACCGCTACAGCCGCGTCGATCATCTGGTGCACAGCGCCGGCGCCTACGGAAGCGCCCGGGTGGACGCCGTGTCGCTGGCCGATCTCGACACCCAGTACCTCGCGAACGTCCGGGCACCATACGCACTCACCCAGCGGCTGCTGCCGGCGCTGCGGGTCGCCGGGGCCGACCGCGGCGCCGACATCGTCATCGTCAACTCCACTCAGGGCATCCGGGCCGGCGCGGGCACCAGCGTGTTCGCCGCCACCCAGCACGCCATGCGGGGGTTCGCCGACAGCCTGCGCCAGGAGATCAACGCCGACGGCATCCGGGTGACCACCATCCATCTCGGCCGTACGGCGACCCCGAGGCAGGAGGCGATCTATGCCCGGGAAGGCCGTGAGTACGCACCCGAGCTGCTCGTCCAAGCGGCCGACGTGGCCGATCTCGTCAATTACCTGATCCGGCTCCCACCCACCGCGGAGATCACCGAGCTGCACCTGCGGCCGGCGAAGAAGAGCTACTGACACGCTCACGCTGCGCAACGACTCGGGGCCCGTGGGCGCGCCAGAGCCCACGGGCCCCGAGGCCCAGAAGTCCGCCGACGGCGCGGTCCCGGACTCGGGACCAAGATCCGAAATCAAGATCCAGGACCAGGACGAACCGGCCTCCGCGGCCGCGGCGGAGC
>NZ_CDXDOS010000176.1:0-7196 GCF_978021245.1 Frankia sp. CoBUL1 | reverse complement strand
GATACGGCGGATGTGCGAACACCGCTGCTCGCAACGGCGTCCAGAACGACGGCGCGCTGTTGTGCCGGGCCGACGCTGATCCGTACGCAGTCGGCCATACCCGGTGCAGTCAGGTGCCGTACGAAGACTCCGAGGGCCCTCAGACTGTTCGTGAGATGCTCGGCCACAGCCGGGGCGACCAGCCGCACCGTCACGAAGTTCGTATGGCTGGGCAGCACGGTGAAACCCAGTTCGCTCAGGGCCGTTGTGTAATGCACCCGTCCGGCGGCGGTCTCCTTGAGAATCCGGGTGAGGTGCTCTTCGGCGGCGAGCGCGGCGAGCGCAGCGGCCTCAGCCACCCGACCCACCACATAGTGCTCGGCTCCGTCCCCCAGGGTACGGATCAGCTGAGGATTGCCAACCGCGTAACCGATGCGCAGCCCGGCCAGTGCGTACGCTTTGGAGAATGTCCGCAGCCACAGCATGCGACGGACTGTCACATCTTTGGCGGCCAAGCGGGAGGCGGGGTCCTGGTACTCCGCATACGCGCCGTCCACGACCATCAGGGTGCGGTCTGGCAGCGCGTCCGCCATAGCCAACAAAGCCATTCCGCCCTGCAAGGCACCTGAGGGGTTGTCAGGGTCGGCGATGTAGACAACGTCGGCTCTGGTCCGGTGCGCGCACCTCACCAGCTCCCGCGGATCCGGCGCGGCCGACAGGTACGGCACCAAGTGAACGTCCGCTCCTGAGGCTCGGGCGAAGTAGCCGAAGGTCGGATAGGTGGCCTCGCTGGTCACGGCAGTACGACCAAGGCCCAGAAAGGCGCGGCTGATCTCGCCGAGCAGTCCGTCGGCGCCGGAGCCGACCCGGATGCCGTCCCGCGAAACCCGGAGCAGGCTGGCCAGCCGCTCGCGCAACGCGAAGTGGTCGCAGTCGGGGTAGCGGTGGGCCTCTGCCGCCGCGGCGGCGACGGACTGAACCACCTCGGAGGCAGGCCCGAACTCGTTCTCGTTGGTGCTCAGTCGTTCACGAGCCCGGCGGCCGATAGCACGCTCTGTCATCTCTAGGGAAGGAAACGGATTCTCCACCGTCCGCGCTCACCCGCTCCGGTCCGCTGCCCGGTCCGGGGCTGCCGCGCTGCCGATGTCGCCCAGGTCAAGACATTCAGCGAGATACTCGTTGTAGCGACGCATGGCGAGCATGCGCAGCGCCCCACCGATGATCATCTCGATGCCCGCATCAGGCTCCGCGGCCACGATGGGCAGAATAACGCCATCCAGCCACTCAGGCCCGTGCTCTGCGTCCCCTTCTATATGACTGTAGAAGAACTCGAAATCCTTTTCCCCGCTATATCCGTGCCGTTCCAGGCCTTTGACGACCGCAGCATCGCGATCCACGTCGAACAACTCAGGCATGGCAAGGCTACCGAGCGCCTTGAAGTAGTGCATGCGGTTGCAGGCGAGCAGGAAGTACAAATTGTGGCCCGCGTAGGGCCGCCAGTCCTCCCACGGCGGAACGACCGGGAGCGAGAGGGCTAGAAAGCGCAAGCTCCGGGTGAACTGAAGAGTGTGCGCGTTGCGTTGCGTGCCCTCACCGCACTCGTCCCACATGTGATGGCCGATCTCGTTCTTAACCGTCTCCATAAAGTGCGGCTGAGCCAGTACGAGTGCGTCGTAGAAGCGGTAGTTGAGATAGCCGTCGGCCTGGATGAAGCGAGCGAGTTGGTCCAGAGAAGCCCACTCGGCCAGACAAATTTCGACCGCACGATCCAGTGCGTTGCGTTCTTTGGCTTCCGTAAGGAACCAGTTCCGGACGAACTCCGCCCGGGTGGCGTCCGCGAGGGGCGGGAGCCGATCGGTGATCTGTTCGATGTCGGCGCGCAGCACTGCGTCCTCGTAGATCCAGCGAAACGCGTTGAACCAGGCGCTGCGCTCGTGGGCGGCCGTGCCAAGCGGGTGGCCGAGCAACGTCTCGTAGACCGTATACGCGCTGCGGTGCACATCGAGCAGGGAATCCTGGTCGCCTTCCCGCAGGCCGAGGTCGAGGTGCTCGCGGAGTGCGGCCAGCAAGGAGCGGTGGTTCTCGCGTAGGTCCAGGGGTTCCACCGGGCCGCGCAGGCTCTCGTTCAGCAAGCTTTCCACCGAACCCTGTGGGGCTTCCCCGGCCATGCGCATTACCCCGGCACGGGGCGGGATGCGTTCCAAGGACAGATCTTCGATCACGGCATTCCTCTCTTGTTTCCCAGGTGTCTTAAGTCGTCGTGGACGCCGCGTCGTCGAGGCGTACGGGCATACGCAGCGTGGCGAGCAGTTCGTAGAGGCTCAGGCCCAGCTCCGCCCCGGCATCCTGAGCGGTCCGCGGTAAGCCGCGGCTGTCCGGCTCGGCTCCGATGAAGGTCATCCAGGCGCCGGGGCGCGAGTCCCTTGCATCAGTCACGTCAAACTGGGTGCAGTCCATGCCAGGCCTGCCCACCATCGGACAGCATTGTCCGTTCAACCGCCCTGTGAACCCCGAGGCGGCCCCGGACAAACCCCGCGAGAAGCCGATGGCCACGGAGGCGACGCGGCGGCCGGGCACGACGGCGGCGGTACGGTCGTAGCCGAGCCCCTCCTGACGGGTGATCGTAATGACCTCGAGCACCCGGGCCCGTACGGTGATGGCCGGGCGCAGCCTATGCAGACCAGACCCATTCCAACCGGGCAGGTCTTGGCTGCCCGGGACGAGCAGTCCGTAGAGCCCAATGCCGGGTCGTATCCAGTCGGTGCCGTGCAGCGCTGTCGGGTGCAGTAGCCCGTGGGTCGCGGCGAGACTGGCGTCGATGTCCGCGCCCAGCGCTGCACGCGCCCTGCCCAGCCGGGACCGGAACGTCGCGGCCTGCTCAGCGGTCTCCTGTGCATCGTGGCCTGAGCTGGATAAGTGGGCGAAGAACCCTGTCACGTCGACGGCGGGGCGGGCCTGCCGCAGTCTGTCGAGCACGGTGTCGAAGTCCCGCTCCTCGCGCGGCCCAAAACGGTTGAAGCCGACGTTGGCCCGGAGCCACACGGTGGCAGGTACGCCGAGGCGTCGTGCCACGGCAAGGTGACGTTCCGCGTGCCCCGCCGTGGCGACGGAGGGCGTCAGCCGGAGCCGGGCACATGCCTCCGCGTTCTCGGCGACGTCGACGTCCATGACGAGAATCGGCGCGGCAATACCGTGCTCCCGTAATTCGACGCCTTCGGCGACGGTGTCCACGGCCAACGCATCGACGCCGGACGCGATCAGCAGCTCGCTGACGACAGGTGCTCCGAGACCGTACGCGTCGCCTTTGACAACGGCCATGATTCGCTGGCCGGCCGCGACCGAACGCAGGACGGCCACGTTATGGCGTACCGCCTCGGCAGCGACAATCTTCTCCAGCCGCTCTGCGGCCAGCCGAGCCGGAGACATGCGTATCGCGGTCTCGCTCATGCGGGATCCAGGTCCGGATAGTGGACGCGCTCGCCCTGCCAGTTAACAAGCTCCAGCACCCGGAAACCGTTGTCGTCGACAGTGTGCCGGGGGTAGCACTCCGTGGAGTCAATCTCCACCAGAGGCACGGTGTATTTGCCTGTGGCGTGCGGCAGTACGTACTCGGGGACGGCCGGGTTGGAAATGTGCCGCTTCAGCGATCGAACGAGTTCCACCCCGCGTTGGACCGGGACACGGAAGCATTCCGCCTCCGGACTGTGCGGCATAAAGTGGTAAAGGTAGCCGGCGTGGACACCCCGCTGATACAGCCCCATACACAACCGGCGTAGGATGACTTGATCGTCGTTGACTCCCGCCAGCAATGGGACGTTGGCAAACACGATGGGCACGGCTTCGTGTAGCCGCTGGACCGCAGTATCGAACTCGGGACTGAGCTCGTGGGGATGCGTGATGTGCAGGCCAACTGCGATCACACCATGACGGGCCAGCACCAGGGTGAGTTCAGAGTCGACGCGGTAGGGGTTGAACGTCAGCGCACGGGTGTGTATGCGCAGTATCAGATCCGGACGGGCTTCTCTCGCCTCGCCCAACACGCCGTCTATCTGCTCGTTGCTGTGCATGAGCGGCTCGCCACCGCTCAAAATAACCTCCTCGACCTGCGGGTGCGATCGAAGGTAGGACAGCGTGGCTTGCCAATGGCTGCGGTCGAAGCTCTCCTTGGACGATTCCTTATCGAGCGTGCGCAGCGCCTCATAACAGAACTGACAATAGGCATGACAGACATTCGCGTAGCGCACGATCAGGCGATTGTCGTACTTGTGTTGCGCAATGGGTGTCACCATCTCATGCGCGAGCTCCCAGTTCTCGGTCTTCCCATCGTACCGGTATGGATCTTCGCCGCTGTCGTCGCCCAGCGGGGCGACCTGCCTCCACAGCGGATCCTCTGGGAGCGGTACGCCGCTATCTGGATCCTTGCCGATAAGACTCAAGTAGTACGGCGTCACCTGAAACCGCTTGCTGCCGTTATGGCGCTCGATGCGCTCCAGTAACTCCCGGTCGCACCGCGGGAAGTATTGCTCGAACTGCCTTGCTGTCCGTACCGCGTTGCGTTGCTGCCACATCCAGTCGGTCCAGGCGTCGCTGGCGGTGTTCTGCATAATGAGCCTTTCCCTGTAAGGATCGGTTGCGGCGAGTAGCCACAGCGGCGTGGGGCTGTGGTGGTCGTCAGGTGGTGCGACGGTGCTCGATCAGGGGTCTAGTACTACAGCGACACCTCTCGGCGTGTCGGCGGCGACACGCCGAGATGGCGCTCGACCGAGACTGAAGATCCATCACAAAGACGCAGGTCGCGGCGCTGGCGCATCTGTTGATCACAGCACCTGTTGCTGTAGTACTAGCGTGACGTTGCGCAGGGCGCGGAAAGTCATCGTGAGCAGGGCGTTCGCGCGTTCACCGACGGCCCGTGGCGCGGTGTGGACCTGGTTGTGCTTCTTGTGGTTGTCGGAGAGAGTCTCGTTCTTGGGCTTCTTGTACGGCACGGCTACCTGGTCCTGTAACCCCTCGTAGCCGAGATCGATGAGGACCTCGCCGCCGTCGGCAACCCACGCGGCCAGGACGGGCAGCGCGCGGAAGCGCGCAGCGCGGCGGTGTCGTGCTCCCCGGCCGAGGCGGACGTCGCAGACCCACAGCGGCCAGCCGTCGTCCGGGGCGGAGACAACCTGAGTGTTGCCGCCGTGGTCGTGAACCTCGGCGGACCACCAGAGACCGACGCCGCGGGTAGGGCCGGGGGCCGGCGACCGGCCGGTCTCGATCATCGAGCCATCGACGAGGACGTGGCCGTAGCTGGCGGCCTTCGCCGCGAGTACTGTAGTGCGCGCAGGTCGGGGTTTGCCAGACCAGCACCGCGACGCCCTCGTGCGGGCAGCGGTAGCCCACGGACCCGCCGATGCGGGGTGTCCGTGGTCAGGTGTTTCACCGGCGTGCCGTCGCAGAACCAGCGCAGCACGAACACGGTTTGTTCCCAGCAGGTGAGCGCGCGGGCACCCTTACGGGTACCGCGCCGCTCCCGCTCCGCGGCCAGCAGCGGGGCCAGGCGCAGGACGGTGCGCTCGCCGAGGGGCAGCTCGGCGGCATATGTGACACTCATAGGAGGCGCGGGGCCTCTTGGAAGATGATCTGTCGTAGGATTTCTTCCTACCGAGGCCCCGCGTTTCGCCTTCCACTGCCCCACGACCGCCCTCATCCAGCACGACCCGCAACCATGGCAGAAGGTAGCTGGCCGTTACCGAGAATGGCTCAATGGCGTCGCTGGACATCCTGCTCTCCTCTGGATATGGGTTGAGGGGGGCGGCGCGGTCAGGCCACGGCAAGTGCGGAGGTGACCCGAACACCGATGATCATCTGGCGTACTGCTTCCGCGGCCCGTGCCCGCAGTTCGGACATAGACTCCACCGAGTAAAAGGCCGCGTGCGGACTGAGCAATGCCTGTCCGTGGCTGCGCAGCCATTGAGGAATCTCCGGCTCTCCCTCAACCACGTCCAGGCCGACGCAGCCCGGCCGCTCCTCGGCAAGGGCGTCGCGGAGGGCGGAGATGTCGATCAGCGCGCCCCGCGCCGTGTTGATCAGGATCGATCCTCGCTTCATCCGGTGCAACCGCTCCGCGTCGAGCAGATGGCGGGTCTCCGGGGTAAGGGGCACATGCAGGCTTACAGCATCGGATTCCTGGAGCAGTTCATCTAGATCATGCCGGCGCTCGACATTGAGGGCCTTCTCAATGCCGGGGTGGTTGTACGGGTCGTGGAAGGCTACCCGCATGCCGAATGCCGTCGCCCGTCGCGCCACCGCGAGCCCGATGCGGCCTAGTCCGACGACTCCCCACGCCATTCCCCTCAGTCGGCGTGCAGCGCCGATCGCACGCCAGTCCCACTTGCTTTCGCGCACATGCTCCTGCAGGCTCTGCAGCCGACGTGCCAGGTTGAGGAAGAGCGCTAGGGTGTGATCGGCGACCTCCTCAGTACCATAATGGGGGACGTGGTACACCGGAATGCCGTTAGCCCGGGCCGCGTCGGTGTCGATATGGTCGTATCCGACGCTCGCACACACGACAGCGCGGCAGGTCTTGTTTCGCTCGAAGAAGGCTGTGTCCAAGGAAACGCGATGCCAGAGAATGATGTATTCAGCGTCGAGATCGTATAGCCGATAACGCTCTTCGTCTGCGAGAATCAATGGACGAACCAGACCCTCTGGCGCGATGATCCGCTGTTCCAGTTCAACTGTGTCGACGTATCCCGCGCCGGGAGCGTCGACAACGACGACGGACGGATTGACTCGGTACATGGGCTTGGTTCCCGTAGCCGCGCTGGTGCCGATCACGTGACTCCATTCCGTGTGTGCCATGCATCGTCCGCCTCGCTCGGGATGATGTCGCAGTCGAGGACGGGGATACCCAGTGTTCCAGCGAGTCTCACGTCAGCAGAAATTCTGTTTTTCGCAGCATCGAATATATCCCGATATTCGAAAACGAGAATCTCCGGATTACGTCACCACGCTAGCATGAGATCTCGCAAGGTGTGTGACATTTTGCGCGTATCAATGCGTTAATCTTAAGAGGTGCCACCACTGGGTGTCAACCCCAGGGTGAATTCAACCGGTCGTCGCAACACCTCGATCCGGAGGTGCGTGAGTAAACATTCACCTGCTTTATCGATCTTGCTGTGGGTGACGGTTCACGGGCATGGCTGTGGGCCGCGCCGGGCGGGGTGGTTGGGGTC
>NZ_CDXDOS010000175.1:3435-7878 GCF_978021245.1 Frankia sp. CoBUL1 | reverse complement strand
CTCCAAAGATCAACCTATCTAGGAAACTCCCGCTAGATGTCCCGTTGCATCCCCTCCCGTGACTGCCCAGACGTCACCTTCTCACCGCCGGTGAACGTCGCCGATGGGTGTGCTGATGGATGAGGTGAGAGATCGGGGATGCTTGGCGGTTGCCGCGGTCAGTGGTGGCGGTCCTCGTACTGCGCGGCTGTGGCGACGTCTCGGGGATAGGTGCGTAGCGCCCGGAGACCGACGAGGCCGGCGGCCACCATGGGAGCCATCATGATCAGGAAGGTGAGTTGCAGGCCCCGGCCGTGCGGGCGGACGAGCATATCCGCCAGCGCACCGAACACCAGCGGTGCCACACCGTCAGTGCTCGTCCGCAGCACGCCACGGATCGCTTCCGCCCGTCCCCATAGCGGTGCCGGCATGATGTCCAGGCGAGCCGCATCCAGCGGCGGATTCGTTGCGCCAAGCGCGATGGCGGCCAGTGCGAACAGCGGAACCGTGACGGTGAGGGTCGAGCTGAGGATGGCCGGCAGCAGCACGGCGGCGAGGAAATAGGCGCCGATGGCGACCTGGATGCGCCCGGTGAGCCGTCCGGCTGCCAGCAGCCGGTCGCCGAGACGGCCACCGGAGGCAACCCCGGCCAGCGCGGCGGCGCCCAGCAGGCAGCGTCTGCATCCGGCCGGTGTGCCCGCCAGCCTGCCGCGCATTCCGCAGCCCTGATCGGCGGGCACCCGAACCGCGCCGTTGCGGCATCGGGGTGCCCCGTCAGCGCACGTCCGCACCGGAGCAGCGAGTTCCGTAAGGCAGCCGTCAGTTTGTTCGGGCGGCCCGAGTGGCATGCTCCTCAGTACAGCGTCCTTGAGAGCACAGCGTCGACGGGTATCGGCATCTGACGGCATGCCATCGGCATCTGCTGACGCTGGCACGACTGCCGCACCGCCCGGTACCGGGCGGCTGTCATTCGCGCGGCGGTGGCGGGGTGGCCGGGGCAGAGTGGTGGCAGCGCCAGCGCCAGCGGCCGGGTAGACGGGGGCCGGGTGTGCGTAGGTCGGGTGTGCGGACGGCTGCCCGTGACCGCGGCGGGGCGGGGGCGCGAGCTCGTCCGGAGGGGCCGGGATACAGCCAGCCGCGGGAACGGCGCCGAATGCCCGCGGCCGATGCCTTCTTCCTCGAGGTGGAAGGCCCCCGCAGCCCGCAGCAGGTCGGGGGCGTCGCGGTTCTGAGACTCCTCCCCGGCAGCTCCTCGCCCACGCTCGCCGACATCCGCGCCCATGTCGCTCGGCGCCTGGCGGATATTCCCCCGATGTTGCGACGAGTCGTGTCGCCGGGGCCGTTGTCCGGCTACAGATGGGAACTGGCCCGGAGCATCGACCTGTCCTGGCATGTCCGCGAGGTGACCCTGCCGCCCGGCGCCGGCCGGCCCGGGCTCGAACGGTTCGTCTCGCAGGCCACGGCCGTCGCGCTGCGTCGGGACCGTCCCCTGTGGCGGATGTGGTTCGTGCGAGGTGTCGGGCCGGCGGAAGCCGCGGTCGTGGTCGTGTTGCACCACGCCATCGCTGATGGCGTCCGCGCGATCGCCCTGCTGGACCGTTTCCTGGACGGTCCGGAGGATCTGCGTGCTGTGGCGCTGCCCGGAGCCGTGCGGCCGGATTCGCTGTCCGCCTCGCCCGCGCCCGCGCGATGGGTGGCCGTGACCACCGGCATGGTGCGGCTCGGGCTGGACGGAGCCGCGCCCCCCTTCCCCTGGTCTGGGCGATCGGGACCGGCTCGCCGGGTGCGGATGGTGCGGCTGCGACTGCCCGAGGTTCGGGCAGTCGCGCGGGCCGCGAACGCCCGCGTGACCGACGTCCTGCTCGCCATGGTGGCACAGGCCACGGCCCAGCTGCTGGCCGAGCAGGGCCAGCCGTGCGGTGCGGCGGTCCGTGCCATCACGCCGATCTCTCTGCGCACGACAGGCACCGCCATCGGCGACGACCTGGGTAACGCGACCACGGCGGTGCAGCTCGACCTGCCGCTCGACCCGATGCCAGTGTCCTGGCGGTTGCGGGCGATTACCGCCGGTGGCCGGCGGGCGCGGCGCCCGGGGCGGATCCTCGCGGCCGGCGCGGCCCTGCGGGTGATAGGTGCCCTGCCTGCGCCGCTGCGCGGACCCGCGGCTCGCAGCGTCTATCAGGGTCGGCATATTGGAATGATCGTGTCGAACCTTCCAGGCTCGGCGGGCCCGCGGGAGTTCGTCGGCCTGCCACTGCTCGACACCTACCCGCTGGTACCTCTCGCCGAAGGCGTGCCGCTTGCGGTGGGGGCACTCGGCTGGCAGGACGAGCTCTGCCTCTCGGTGACGACGGATCCCAGCCTTGTGCCGCCGACGGCGGACCTGGCTGGGCGGCTGTCCGCCGGGCTGGACCAGCTGCGTCGCGAGGTGAGCGTCCCGGCGCGCGCCCCTGGGACGGGGTCCGCCTCGGCCGGCTACCAGGGGCGCCCAATCTCGATCGAGTGGGCTGGCCGCGGCTGGCGTCGCCCGGGCGATGCCGGTGACCCGTAAGGACGGCGTGTAGCCGGGAGCGTCCGTGGGTGGGGGCGGATGGTTGGCCGGTCGCCGGTGCGGGAATGGCCGAGGCGGTGGCCTGTCGAGTGCCTGGCGCGGAGAATGCCTGACGGAGAGCCGGTGCGGGACGCTCGCAGGAGAGGGGTGGGTATGCGCGACTTCCCGATCGACCTGGGGATCAGGCCTGGCGCGGGAATGGGCGCGGGGTGGCCGATATGACCGCGGTCCGGCTTCCTGACCCGGTACGGCGGGTCCGGGCGATGCGTTCGGGTGGTGTGAGCGCGGCGGCGTGATGTGCCCGTCCTACATGGTCACCCGGGAGGAGGAGCATTCGACTCGGGGCCGAGCCCGGCTGCTGTTCGAGATGCTGGCGGGCCACCCGGACTCGCCGATCCGCGACGGCTGGCGCTCGACAGCGGTGCGTGACGCGTTCGACCTGTGCCTGGCCTGCAAGGGCTGCAAGAGCGACTGCCCGGTGAACGTGGACATGGCCACCTACAAGGCCGAGTTTCTGGCCCACCACTATGCGGGGCGCATCCGGCCGCTGGCTCATTACTCGATGGGATGGCTGCCGCTGGCCGCCAGGCTCGCTTCCCTGGCGCCCCGGACGGTGGCGCTCGCGACCGCGCCCGGGCTCACCGACCTGGTGAAGCTCGCCGGCGGGGTGGCCCGGGCACGGGCCATCCCGCCGTTCGCGTCCGAGTCCCTGCAGGCCTGGTACGCCCGGCGCGGGCCGCGGGGATCCGGCCGGCGGGGCGAGGTGGTGCTCTGGCCGGACACCTTCACCAACCGCTTCCACCCGCACATCGGGCAGGCTGCGATCGAAGTGTTGGAGGATGCCGGCTGGCGGGTCGTGATGCCCGGCGGGACGGTGTGCTGCGGCCTGACCTGGATCTCCACGGGCCAGCTGGCCACCGCGCAGCGGGTGCTGCGGCGCACGACCCGGCTGCTGCATCCGTACCTGCGGGCCGGGACGCCGATCGTCGGGCTCGAACCGAGCACTGGACGTATCGCGGCACTGGACGTATCGCGGGACCGGACGGAGGGATGATGCGGAGATCAGCTGACCAGCCGGGCGGCCGGCGCGGAGTGGTGGTGGTCACCGGGGGTTCGGCGGGGCTCGGTCGGGCGACCGTCCGGCAGTTCGCGCGCCGCGGCTACGACGTGGGTGTCCTGGCCCGTGGCGAGGATGGTCTGGCCGGTGCGGTAGCGGACGTGGCGGCGGCGGGCCGGCGCGGCCTTGCGCTGCCCGCGGACGTCGCCGACGCCGCGGCCGTGCAGGAGGCCGCCGAGCGGGCGCGCGCGGAGCTGGGGCCGGTCGACGTCTGGGTCAACAACGCGATGGCCAGCGTCTTCGCTCCCTTTCCCCAGATCACCCCGGAGGAGTTCGAACGCGCCACAGTCACCACCTACCTGGGCCATGTCAACGGAACCCGTGCGGCGCTGCGGCACATGATGGCACGTGACCACGGGGTGATCATCCAGGTGGGTTCCGCCCTCGCCTCCCGCGGTATCCCGTTGCAGTCGGCCTACTGCGGCGCCAAGCACGCCATCGCCGGCTTCACCGAGTCGGTGCTGACCGAACTGCTGCACGACGGCAGCAACGTGCGGGTTGTGATGGTACACATGCCCGCGCTCAACACCGTCCAGTTCAACTGGGTGCTCTCCCGGCTGCGTCACCACCCGCGGCCCGTCCCGCCGATCTACCAGCCCGAGGTGGGCGCGCGTGCGGTGGTCCACGCGGCCGAGCACCCACGGCGCAGCATGTGGGTCGGCGTCTCCACCGTCGCCACCATCCTTGGCAACCGGATCGCGCCCGCCCTGCTGGACCGCTACCTCGCCCGCACCGGCTACGCCAGCCAGCAGGCACCCGACGACCACAACCCGATGCTCGGCGAGAACATCTTCTG
>NZ_CDXDOS010000175.1:0-2849 GCF_978021245.1 Frankia sp. CoBUL1 | reverse complement strand
CCCGGTGCCCGGTGCCCACGGCGCGCACGGCGCGCACGGCGACTTCGACGACCGCGCCCACGCCCACAGCCCGGAACTCTGGCTCAGCCAGCACCGCCGCGGGGTGCTCGCCGGCGTGTCCGCGGCCGCCGGCATGGGAGTTGGGGCCGGCATGGGAGTCGGGGCCGACCGGATGGCCCGGCACCGGTAGGGGGCCGGCGGCGGGCGCGCCGGGCCAGCCTGTTGATCTTTCGGTTGCCTGACGAATCCCAGCGGTAGGGGAGAACGTCCGCCCAGGTGGGAACGCTTATCTTGGCGGCCCGTGCCGATCGGCCGCCGTAGGTGACACCCAGATTGCCAAAAAAGTCGGTCAGGAGGGAACACTCACTCATGGGCGCATTCGAAGAGGCGAAAGGCAAGATCAAGGAAGCGGCAGCCGATGTGACCGGCAGCGAAGGGCTGCGGCAGGAGGGGCAGCAGCAGGAGGAGAAGGGCCGGGAGCAGCGCGAGGCGGAAGAGGCCCGGGCTCAGGCTCAGGCCCACGAGAGGGAAGCCGAAGGCCACGAGCAGCGGGAACGGTCCGAACAGGGGACCTGACCACGGTACGGATCGTGGCAGCCGAGGCGGTGTCCCGCGGCCTGGAACCAGCCGCGGGACCAACGATGTGCGGGACCAACAATGTGGCGGATCGGTCGGATCGGTCGGACCGGTCGGACCGGTCGGACCGGGTGGGCGGCGATCAGGGCCATGCGGACCGGGTGGGGGATCCTGCTGGTGGCGCAGCCCGGGCTGGTTCTGCGGGCCGCGGGCGGCCACTCCTCCAGCCGCGTCCGGCCGGCAGCCGTGCGGGTGCTGGGAGCCCGCCATCTGGTCCAGAGCCTGCTACCGCCGGGCCGGCCTGGCGTCGCTGTGGACTGCCTGCACGCCGCGAGCATGCTCGCTTTGTACCGCCTGGGCGCTCGCCGGCAGAGCCGGCACCGCCCTGGTGACTCGGTCCCGCCGAAGGCTGGTGCGGTTGCCGCCGGTGCCTTGAGGTGACCGGCGGGTCGCGGGGGCCGAGGTTGTCTCCTGGCTTCGCCAGCCAAGGTGAACGTTCGGAGGAGGATTTCGTGCCGGAGGGCCGCCCAGCCCCGCGAGCCTGGCGGATCTTCCGTGGCCACGGAAGCCAACCTCGCCCACCCCGTCCCGGGGCAGCAGCCTGGGCGACCGGGTAGGCGTGGCGGGCCGCGGTTTCGGGGAGACAGCAGGCATGCCAGCGGTTGCGAGCGTGGAGGTCGCCGCCTACCTGGTGCCGACCGAGCAGCCCGCGTCGGACGGGACGCTGGAGTGGGGTTCCGTCACCCTGGTGGTGGTGACGGTCCGGGCCGGCGGCGGGTATCCCGCGGGTGAAGATGAAGGTCGGCCGGGACCCGGCGGCGGACCGGAAGCGGGTGGCTGTGGCCCGGCGGGCAGTCGGATCCGACGTCGAGCTCTATGTGGACGCGAACGGGGCGTACAGCCGCAAGCAGGCGTTGATGCTGGCGGAGATCTTCGCGGAGCAGGATGTGCGCTGGTTCGAGGAGCCGGTCAGCTCCGACGACCTGGAGGGGTTGCGGCTGCTGCGGGACCGCGGCCCGGCGGGGATGGACATCGCGGCCGGCGAGTACGGCTACACGTTGCCCGGTCTGGAACGGCTGCTGGCCGCGGGTGCTGTCGACTGCCTGCAGGTGGACGTCACCCGCTGCGGCGGCATCAGCGGGTTCCTGCGGGCGGCGGCGCTGTGCGACGCGCGGGGGATCGACCTGTCCGCCCGCTGGGTGTTCGGGCTGTTCTGATGGGTATGGCAGGAGCTTCTGGCGGGTATGGCAGGAGCGTGAGCCGGTTGACCGGCTGGATCAGTGGGATCGTCGCCGCTGCCGTGATGCTGGTGGGCGCCACCGGCTGCGGTACTGGCGGCGGGCCCGGCTCGCCGACGGCGGACCGGGCCGCCGCCGCGGACAGAGCCGGGCTCGGCGCCGTTGCGGGCATCGTCTCCGACGTCGAGCCGTCCGTTGTCACCATCCTGGTCGGGAACGAGCTGGGCAGCGGCATCGTCTACCGCGCCGACGGTGTCATCGTCACCAACCAGCATGTGATTGCCCAGGCATCCGATGGAAAGGCCGAGGTGGCCTTCGCCGACGGCCGCCGGGTGGCCGGTCGGGTACAGGCCGCCGATGAGATCAGCGACATCGCCGTGGTGAAGGTGAACCGGACCGGCCTACCCGCCGCGACGTTCCGTAAGGACCTGCCCCAGGTGGGCGAGTTGGCGGTGGCGATCGGCAGCCCGCTGGGATTCGAGAACAGCGTCACCGCCGGGATCATCTCCGGCGTGAACCGGAACCTGCCCGTATCCGGTCAGCAGGGTGGGCAGGGGCGGCCGCTGGTGGACCTTATCCAGACCGATGCGGCGATCTCGCCCGGTAACTCCGGCGGGGCGCTGCTGGACAGCCAGGGCCGGGTCGTGGGCATCAACGAGGCCTACATCCCACCGTCGACCGGAGCCTCGTCGCTGGGCTTCGCGATACCGTCCGCGACCGCGGTTGACGCCGTTGAGCAGTTGCTGCGCACCGGGACCGTGAAGCACGCCTTCGTTGGCGTCCAGCTCGCCACCCTCACCTCGGCGATCGCTGAGCGGCTCGGACTGGACGTGCGTGTCGGGGCGCTCGTGCTGGCCGTCGTGCGCGGCGGGCCCGCGGGCAAGGCAGGTGTTCTACCCGGTGATGTCATCCGTAGCTTTAACGGCAAGTCGGTCGCCTCCGCCGGGGAGTTCTCCGCCAGGCTGCGCGAGGTATCCCCGGGTGACATGGTGACGCTAGGCGTCCACCGAGACGGCAGGGACCACACAGTGAGCC
>NZ_CDXDOS010000174.1:0-7318 GCF_978021245.1 Frankia sp. CoBUL1 | reverse complement strand
CCGCGTGGGCGAACGGCCGCCGCTGGCCGGGGTGCCTCTGGGGGTGAAGGTTACCGAGGGGCTGACCTCGACCCAGACCCGCCGGCTGCTCGCGGGCGGCTGCGTACCGGTCGGTGCCACCGCCGCCCCGGGCCCGGGCACTACCTGGCAGACCTGGGGGCACACCGACCGCGGCCCGACTCTCAATCCGCACGACCCGGCTTGGAGCCCCGGCGGGTCGTCCGCCGGATCGGCCGCCGCCGTTGCCGCCGGCCTGGTTCCCTTGGCCACCGGCAGCGACGGCGCCGGTTCGGTGCGCATCCCGGCGGCGTGGTGCGGCGTCGTGGGCCTGAAACTCACGGGCGGCCGGGTGCCCGCCCGCGACCGCGCGGGTCTCAACGCTGCCGGCGTGCTGGCCCGCGAGCCCGCCGACGCGGCCGCCTACCTCGACGCCGTCGCGGGCACCGCGACCCTGCCGGCGCTGCGCCGCCCCGACCGGCCGCTGCGCACGGCGTGGTCGGCCACGCTCGGTTTCGCCGATACGGCCCCGGCGGTCGCCGAGGTGGCCCGCACCCACCTGGACGCCCTCGCCCGAGCCGGCGCGCTCGCGGTGACCGATGCCGTGCCGTGCTTGCCCGACCCGGCGGACTGCTGGGTGTCCCTGCGTCACAGCGGCCAGGACACCGCCGGTACCCGGGCCGCCCTGCTGCGCTCTTTCGGTGGCCTGTTCGCCGGGCACGACCTGCTCGCCACCCCGACCACACCCAACCCCCCGCACGGCCACCAGGGGCCCGGGGAGACGATGAGCGTGGCGCTCACCTGGGCGTTCAACATCACCGGCCATCCTGCGATCAGCATCCCAGCAGGCCTAACCGGTGTCGGGGAACCGGTTGGCCTGCACCTGGTCGCCCCACCGGGCCGCGAGGCCGACCTTCTCGCCGTCGCTCTGGTGGCCCGCGCCATGCCCACCGCGCCCATCCGAACATGGCGACGACGGCTACCGGGCCCGGGACTCGGGTTCGTGCCTTACCAGCCGGAAGGTAGCTCTGGGTGACGTCCCGGACGCTTCGCCTGTGCTGGTGGCTGGTGTCCGACCTGCCGTGATCGTCCCGTTAGGGTGGCCGGCGTGCGGCGGGAGTAGACTCCGGAGCAGCTGATCGACTGCTGGACCCTGAGCGAGAGCGACCGCAAGCTGGTGCGGAACAAGGCCGGGGCGACCCGCCTCGGCTTCGCCTTGATGCTGAAATTTTTCGATCCGACCGCAAGGTGTCCGCGAGCACCGTCCGGCTCGCGCACACCGCCCTGGACTCGTTCTACGGTTGGGCAGGCCTCGGCCCGGCCGGCGTCACCCGCGTCGCCGGCGGACGGCGACGTCGTCATCACCGTCCGCACCGGCAAACTCCGCGTGCTCGGCAAGGGCGGACGCCTGCGCGACCTCCCGCTCCCAGCCCGCACCCGCCCCTCCTCGTCCGCTGACGGCAGGCCCGCGCCGAGCAGCTCGGCCTGCCCATCCCAGCCGACCCCTTCGTCACGCCCCGCCGGGTCAGGCAGGCCGAATGGGCCCGCGGCGGCCGGCGCATCTCCGCCCGCTCGGTCGACCACAGCATCCGCACCGCCGGCCGCACCGCCGGCCTGGAGATCTCTTTCCCCCCCACGTCCTGCGGCACACCGTCGCGACCAGCCTTGTCCGCGACGGCGCCGACCTCGTCCTGGTCGCCGAACTCCTCGGCCACGCCCGCGTCGACACCGTCCGGATCTACACCCTGCCCACCGACGACGACGTCCAAGACGCCGTCGACCGGGTCACCGTCGACTACGAACCACTCCGAAACGGACCACTCCGAAACGGACCATGCCACTACAGAGAGCTACTTTGCGGCTGGTGGAACGAACCCGAGTCCTGGGCCCTCCAGCGCTGTCCCGTTGCTGTCCCGTGCCGTTCGGAAGATCCCGAAACGTACGACGCACAGGGCACCGGCCACCAGGCAGTAGACGGCGAAGGGGGTCGCCGTGCGGGTTTCGAACCATCGGGCCAGGAACCGGATGGACACGTAGGCCACGACGCCGGCGACGATCGCCCCGAACAGGGTCTGACCGCGAACACCGTCTCCGAGCGGGCCGAGGAGGTCGGGGAGTTTCAGCAGACCGGCGGCGAGGATCACCGGGGTGGCGAGCAGGAACGCGAACCGGGCGGCGTCGAGGTGGGAGAGTCCCCGGGACAGGCCAGCGATCATCGTGACGCCCGACCGGCTGATTCCCGGAGCCAGGGCGGCGGTCTGCGCCACCCCGACGAGCAGGGCGTCCAGGCGCGGCAGCGCGGCGAGCCGCCGGTCGGCGTGCCGGGCCGCTGTCTCGGCTTCGGGTAGTGCCGTCTCGGTCGTCACGGCCTTCGAGTGGTTGCCGGGCCCGGACCCGGGTGCGGATCCGTGAGCTACCAGGGGACCGGAGGCCGGGCGCGTCCCGACCCTGCGGCCCGTGACCGGCGCCGAGCGTGGTATCGGCATGGTGTGCTCGTCCCGGTATCCGGCCGGCCCTGGAGCGCCGCCGGTCGTCGACCGGCGGCGCAGACGCTCCCCCAGCAGCATGATCATGCCGTTCACGGTGAGGAACACGGCGGCCGGCAGCGGCCGGCCCAGGTGGGTGCGCAGCGGATGCTCGAGGAGCAGCCCGACGATGCCCACCGGAACGGTCCCAAGGATGATCAGCCAGGCGAGCCGGCCGTCGGCGGTGGTGACCCGCCGGTCCCGGACCGAGACGGCCAGGCCCGTGATGATGCGCTGCCAGTCGTCACGGAAGGCGACGATAAGCGCCGCGGCGGTGGCCACGTGCACGGCGACGATGAAGGCGAGGTAGGGCGACTCGGGCGCGGAGACGTCGAGGTCCGCTGCCCATCGGCCGCCGATGAAAGCCGGCACGAGCACGCTGTGACCAAGGCTGGACACCGGGAACAACTCCGTGGCGCCCTGCAGGGCACCGATCACGCCCGCCTCGGCGTAGCTGAACGAGGACATGCCCGGCACCGTGCGCCTTCGATCATGTGAACATGGTGTGATGACCGAGTCCCGCGGCGCCACCGGCCGTGACACCGGCCGCAGACCGGAGCGGTTCTGCGCTCGCAGCAGCTCTACGATCCGTTCCATGCGGGTACTGGTCGTCGAGGACGAGGCGCGCACCGCCGCCCTGCTCCGCCGTGGCCTGGTCGAGGAGGGCTACGCGGTCGACGTCGTCGGTGACGGCGCCGACGCGGTCTGGCAGGCGACCGAGATCGGCTACGACGCGATCGTCCTGGACCTCATGCTTCCCGGTCTCGACGGATTCGAGGTGTGCCGCCGCCTGCGCGAGGCGGGCCGCTGGGCCCCGGTGCTCATGCTCACCGCCCGGGGGGACGTTGACGACCGTATCCGCGGTCTCGACGCGGGTGCCGACGACTACCTGCCCAAGCCGTTCAGCTTCGGGGAACTGACCGCCCGGCTGCGGGCGCTCGTGCGGCGCGGGCCCCACCGTCCTGCGGATCGGGGATCTTCGCCTCGACCCGGCCGAGCACCGCGTCCTGCGGGCCGGATCGCCACTCGACCTGTCCGCGAAGGAGTTCGCGCTCCTCCACCTGCTCATGCGCCATCCCGACGAGGTTCTGACCCGTACCTATATCGTCGATCACGTCTGGGACTTCGCCTTCGACGGCACCTCCAACATCGTCGACCAGTACGTGCGCTATGTCCGCCGGAAGATCGACATTCCGGACGGTCCGTCGCTCATCGAGACCGTCCGCGGGGTCGGATACCGGCTACGGACCCCGGCCGAGACGTCGCCCGGGACGTCCCGCGCACCTGGTGTGTCTGCTATGTCCGGCACATCTGGCGCGCCCGGCCCGGTCGTCGACGGGGAATCGTAGCCCGACGTGCCGATCCGGGTGAGGCTGACCCTGCTGTTCGCGCTGGGGACCGCGATCGTGCTCGCCATCGCTGGCGTCCTGTTCTACCTGCTGCTCCGGGTGAACCTGCGGGACTCCGTCGACGCCGACCTGCGGACCCGGTCGGATCTGCTGACGGTCAGGCTCGCCGATCGGTTTGATGCCGCCCGACCCGGGGGCGTTGGTCGAGCCGATGCGGCCGACCTGCTCGTGGGCGGCGGATCGATCGCCCAGGTGCTCCGGGCGGACGGGACGCCGATCGTCTCGTCGCCGGACGCCGGGTCACGGCCGCTGCTGACCGCGGACCAGCTCGCCCGGGCCCGGACGCAGCCGACCCTGGTCACCCGGGAAGTGCGGGCCGGCACCGGGATCAGGCCGACCGGAGATGTCCGCGTCCTGGCCGTGGCGGTGCACACGGGCCGGGCCGCCATGATCGCGGTCGTCGGCACGCCGACGCACCTCACCGACAGGGCCGAGGACCGGGTCCGCAACGTGATGGTGGTGGCGACGGCTCCGACGATCGCGCTGGCGGGCCTCGCCGCCTGGCTGCTCTCGGGGGCGGCGCTGCGGCCGGTGGAGCGGATGCGCCGGCAGGCGGCCGCCGGTCCGGTCACCGCCGGCAGGAACGGCGAGCTGGCGGTGCCCGCGACCCATGACGAGATCGCCGCTCTGGCCAGAACGATGAACGACCTGCTCCGCCGGCTGAACGCGGCCCGTGCCCGGGACCGTGCCTTCGTCGCCGACGCCGGCCACGAGCTGCGGACGCCCCTGACCGTACTCAAGGCCGAGCTGGAGCTCGCCGCCCGTCCCGGTCGCACGCGCGAGGAGCTGATCGAGGCGATCGTCAACGTCTCGGACGAGACCGACCGGCTCATCCGGCTGGCCGAGTCGTTGCTCACGCTCGCCCGGATGGACGGTGGTCTCGTCGGACAGGGGCGGGTCGCGCTCGACGAGGTACTCACCCGCTCCGCCCGGGCAGCGACGGGCTTTCTCCAGGCGCGCGGGCTACGACTCCGGCTTGGCGTCGCCGACGCGCAGCGGCCGCTGGAGGTCCTCGGCGACGGGGACATGCTCCGGCGGGCGGTCGACAACCTGCTTGCCAACGCCGCGCGTCACGCACCCGCGGGCAGCGTCGTCGAGCTGCGGGGATGCCGCACACCGCGGCGGGTCGTCGGGCCGTGGGTGGGTGTGGACGGGCCGGGCGAGGTCGTCATCGTGCAGATCCGCGACCGCGGCCCCGGGTTCCCCCCGAGTTCCTGCCGTACGTGTTCGAACGGTTCCGTCGCGCGGACACCGCCCGCACCCGGGACCACGGCGGCGCCGGGCTGGGTCTCGCGATCGTCGCCGCGATCATCAGTGCACACGGCGGCACCGTCGAGGCGGCCAACTGTCCGGACGGCGGCGCGGTCGTCACCGTCACCCTGCCTGCGACCGCCTGGCCTCCCGGTCCGCCGCCGGCGAGGGTGCACCGGGTCGTCCGGGTGAGCCCCGCCGTCCCGACGGGCCCGCGCGTCAGCCGTCGGCGAGGGATCTCCGGTCCCGGCGCAGGGGATGATCGGGCGGGATCTCCACGACCACGATCGGGACGCCGTCCGGATCCTCGATCCACATCTCGTCGAGTCCCCACGGCTCACGCCGCGGCTCCCGGGTGATGACGACACCCGCCGCGTTCAACCGGGCGTGTTCGGCTGCCAGGTCACGCACCTGCAGCCAGAGCCGCGCCGTCCTCACTGGTTCCCGGCCCGTGCCCACTGGTTCCCGGCCCGTGCCCACCGGCCGTGCCGGCCGCTGCGAGTGCCCGGACACCTCCAACAGGCCCTGGCCGAGGAAGAACACCAGCCCGGGTTCCTCCGGCGGCCCGAACTCGCGGTAGACCGCCAGCCCGAGGGTCTCGCGGTAGAAGTGATGACTGCGCTGCGGATCCGTGGGCCGGAGCAGGATGCGGCTACTGAGAACCTCCATCCGGCGAGTCTGCCCCGCCTGCGGACCGCCGTCGTCACCCGCGAGGTGCTGCGGGAGGCCGAGAGCGACCCGCGGCGCCGCCCCTTCGTCCACCTCGCGTAGCGTCCCCGCTGTCCCCGGACCCGGCGGCCGGTGCCGTCCGTCCCGGCGGGGCGGATCAGCCCTTGCTAGATTGATCGAATGTGCGAGCCCGCCGGCCGGCGTGAGCGCAAGAAGCGGCGCACCCACGACGCGCTGTCCGCGGCGGCCATCGCGCTGTTCCTCGACCGCGGCTTCGATGCGGTGTCGGTGGCGGAGGTCGCAGCGGCGGCCGGGGTGTCGAAGCCGACGCTGTTCACCTACTTCACGAGCAAGGAGGACCTGGTCCTGCACCGGATCCTCGACCATCGTGGGGAGTTCGCCCGGGTGGTGGCGCAGCGCCCGGCGGGCAGTTCGCCGCTGGCCGCCATCGAGGAACATCTCGCCGCCGGGCTCGAGCGCCGGGAGCCGGTCACCGGTCTGAACGACGACCGCGAGGTGCTCGCCTACCACGGTATGGTCTTCTCCACCCCGAGTCTGCTCGGCAGGCTGGCCCAGCACACCGGGCGGGACGAGGATGCCCTCGCCGCGGCGGTGCCGGCGGCCGGCGAGCTCGCGGCCCGGCTGGCTGCCGCGCAGATCATCGCCGTCCGGCGGGTGCTGGCCCGGGCGAACTGGGCCCGGCTGGGGGAGGGACGGTCCGCCGCGCAGGTGTTCCCGGACGCGCTTGCCGCCGCGCATCAGGCGTTCCGCGCCCTGCGGCGTGCCCTCCCCGACTACGCCTGAGTGCCTGCCATGTCCTGACTGTTCCTTCATGATCGCGGGTTGCCGCGGGGAGTGCCGCCTTCGTCCGGATAGTATTCCTTGCCGAATTAAGAAAGGGGTGCTAGGTGATGATTGACGGCATGAACGCCGAACCGGATGCGGATCCGGTCGACCTGACCGTCGATGTGGCTGTCGATGTGGCCGGACCGGACGCGGAGCTGGCCGCGGAACGCGAGCACCTCCGGCGCAGCCGGCGGGCGCTGGCGGGGATGCGTGCCGAGGTCGAGGGAACGGAGATTGCCGCGGGCGACGCGGTCGTGGACAAGGTGACGAACGCCTACCTGAAGCTGGCGAAGCAACGGCGGCTCGCCAGCTTCACCGAGCAGGAGCATTCGACGCCGCTGTTCTTCGCCCGGGTCGACTACGGGCCCGACGCGCCCCGGGTCCCCGGCCAGCGCTTCTACCTCGGGCGGCGGCACGTGCGCGAGGCTGCCGGGGACGATCCGCTGGTCGTCGACTGGCGCACCGAGGTCGCCCGGCCGTTCTACCGGGCGCATCCGGGCGACCTGATGGGGCTCACGGTCCGACGCAGGTTCGGCTACGACGGGGCGGAGCTCACCGCGTTCGAGGACGAACCGCTCATCCCCCGCCGCTCGGGGGCGGGGACGGCGGTTCGTCCTCGAA
>NZ_CDXDOS010000173.1:0-7338 GCF_978021245.1 Frankia sp. CoBUL1 | reverse complement strand
AGGGACCATCTTGCGGCTGCCGGGACCTTGCCGCACGCGCGGTGGAACGCACGGGCGGCTGAACGGTCTGGCTCAGGGTCGGTGAGAGGCCGGCGACCCAGCCGTGAGCCGCCCCTGCCAGCCGGGCCGCGGGCCACCAGATGTTGGCAGGGGCCGGCCTGCCGCGTGCTACGCGCGGACGAGCAGGCTTACTGGGAAGTCGCGTAGCAGCCGGAGCACGTAGGCGGTGCCGCCGTCATGTTTGCGGCCGGTGAGCACGTCCGTCCAGCGTCCCTCGGGTAGGGGGATGGTGGTGTCCCGCCAGCCGCCGCCGCGGCGCAGGCCGAGGACGAGGCGGGGCACCACGGTGACGACGGACTCGGACCGGCTGAAGGCAACGACGTTCTCCGCGGCCGAGCCGGAGGCCCACAGCGGCCGGTAGATCGCGTCCGCCCCGAACCATTCGGGATGGTCGCGGCGGGTCCGTAGCGCCCGGGCGACGACGAGCAGCTTCGCCGCGCCGGAGTCGTCGAGGGTCGGCGGGCGCCGCGGCGCACCGGTCTCGGCGGTCGACTCCACACCGATCTCGGCGAGCAGCTTGGTGCGGTCACCGTAGTTGACCGCCCGCCGGTTGTCCGGATCGACGAGGGAGAGATCCCACAGCTCCTGGCCCTGGTACACGTCCGCCACCCCTGGCATGGTCAGCTGGAGCAGCTTCTGGGCCAGCGAGTTCTGCCGGCCCAGCTCCACCAGCGTGGCGACGTACCGCTCCAGGATGCCGACGAACTCGTCGTCCTCCAGCACTGACTCGATGTAGTTCGTCAGGGCCGCCTCGTAGCCGGGGTCCTGGTCGGTCCAGCTCGTGTGGGTCTTCGCTTCCCGGACGGCCTTGAGCATGTACTGCGTGGCCCGGTCGGCGGGCAGCGGCCAGGCGCCGACCAGGGTCTGCAGCAGGAAGTAGACGGTGACCCGGTCGGGCCAGCCCTGCTCGGTGTCGCGGTGGCGTTCCCCGAGCCGCGCGAGCCTGCCGGCCACCTCGGCCCAGCCGCGGGGGTCCTCAGACAGCACCGCGAGCCGGGCCCGCACATCCTCCGACCGCTTGGTGTCATGCGTGGACAGGGTGGTCATCGTCAGTGGCCAGTTTCGCTGGACCGACAGGTTCGCCTCGTGGAACTCGGTGACGGCGCTGCGTGGGTGCCCGGTCGTGAACGCCGGGAAGCGGCCGGGGTTGCCGCCGACCTCGTTCAGGGCCAGCAACCGGGCATACCGGTAGAAGGCGGTGTCCTCGATGCCCTTGGCCATCACCGGCCCACAGGTCTGCTGGAACCGGACGACGAACTCGGCCGGTCCGCCCAGCGCCAGGTCCTCGATAAGATCGACCTCGGTCGCCCGCCCCGGCAGGTGGGACCGGGCCTGCTCGCAGGCGCGGACCACGTGCCCGCGGGCCTCCAGGCTCGGCGTGCCGTCCGGGCGGATGTAGGCCCGGTAGACGTCGAAGGCGGCGAGGATCTCGCACATCGCCTCGTGCAGACCGGTTCGGGTGAGGTCGGCCCGGGCCTCCCTGGCCTCCCCGAGCGCGAGGCTCGTCAGCCGGTCCACCTCGGGCTGGAGCACGCCCGCGAGGACGTCGAGCTTGGCGGCCCGCGCCTCGGCCTCGTAGTCGGGGTCCGCACGGGTGATCTCGCCGTAGAGCACCGCGAGGGGGTGACCCGCCATCGGGTCGAGAAACAGCCGGGTCAGCCGGCCGATCCCCTCGTAGCCGGTGGTGCCGTCGCAGGCCCAGGTGTCCGGCAGCGCCTCGTCATCCTCCAGGATCTTCTCGACGACGGTCCACACCCCGCCGGTGGCCTCCGACAGCCGGCGCAGGTAATCTTCCGGGTCCGCGAGCCCATCCGGATGGTCGATGCGCAGCCCGTCGAAGGTCCCCGCGCGGACCTGTTCGATGAGAATCCGGTGCGTGGCGGCGAACACGTCCGGGTCCTCCTGGCGCAGCGCGGCCAGGGTCGTGATATCGAAGAACCGCCGGTAGTTCAGCTCGGTCGCGGCGACCCGCCACCAGCACAGCCGGTAGAACTGCGCGTCGAGGGTCGCGGCGACGTCGTCGGGGTTGGCGGTGCCCGCGGCGACGGGCAGCACGTGGTCGTAGTAGACGACGACCCAGTCGCCGTCCTCGTCCTGTTCGACGGAGATCTCCCCGGCAGCCAGGCAGTCGGCGAGCCCGGCGCCCAGGATCGGCACCAACACCCGGCCGGGGTCGTCGGGGGAGGCCCAGTCGATGTCGAACCAGCTGGCGTAGGGGGATTCGGGTCCCTCGCGCAGCACCGACCACCAGGCCGCGTTCGTCGTTTCCGGGGCGATCGCCATGTGGTTGGGGACGACGTCGACGATCAGGCCGAGTCCCGCCTTGCGGCACGCGGCGACGAGCCGGCGCAGCCCGCCGGCCCCCCCCAGCTCGGGATTGATCTGCCCGTGCTCGACGACGTCGTAGCCGTGGGTCGAGCCGGGCGCGGCCTCCAGCACGGGCGAGAGGTACAGGTGGGAGACGCCGAGCGTGGCCAGGTAGGGGACGACGACCGCCGCATCGGTGAGGGAGAAGTCCAGATTGAGCTGGAGCCGGTAGGTGGCGGTCGGTACCACCCGGTCGGCGCCGTACCCCCCGTCCGGGTGCGTCGGGTCAGCTGACACGGCGCAGCACGACGGTCGAGCGGGCGTCGAGTCCGATGGGATCGCCGGCCTTCACGGCCCTTCCCATGCTCGCGGGATCGAGGGCCGAGTGGAGCAGCGCGGTGTCGCTGAGCCGGGCGTCGACCTCGGCCGTCGACGCCCGGGTGTCGACGACGATCTCCCACGAACTGCCGAAACTGGTCGCCGGCGCCTGGAACCCGACCGGTTCGTGGTGGGCATTGAAGAACAGCAGGAACGAGTCGTCGATGATGGCCTGGCCCAGCGCGTCGGGGTCCGGTATCCCCTCACCGTTGAGGTAGACGCCGAGTGATCGCGCCGTCCCGGACTCCCAGTCGCTGTCGGACATCTCCGTGCCGTCCGGGCGGAGCCAGGCGATGTCCTTGACGGCGGGGTCGTCGCCGGAGAGCCCGTCGCCGGAGCGCCCGCCGCTGCCGTCCGCGTCCTGGCCGCCCGCCTGCCCGCCGGTGACCGCCTCGGCCGCGCCGTGCGTCGTGCCGCCCTGCCCGCGCAGCGACTTGCCCTGGAAGAACCGGCGGCGGCGGAAGATCGGATGATCATGGCGCAGCCTTGACAGCATGCCGGTGAACTCGATCAGGTCGGCGTTGCGCTCGGCGTCGGACCAGTCCAGCCAGGAGATCGGGTTGTCCTGGCAGTACGCGTTGTTGTTGCCCTGCTGGGTGCGTCCCATCTCGTCTCCGGCGACCAGCATCGGCACCCCCTGGGACAGCAACAGCGTCGTCAGCAGGTTACGGGTCTGCGCGGCGCGCAGGGACAGGACGGTCGGGTCGTCGGTGGGCCCTTCGACTCCGCAGTTCCACGACCGGTTGTCGTCGGAACCATCCCGATTGTCCTC
Organism: Frankia sp. CoBUL1; assembly: GCF_978021245.1. Classification (NCBI taxonomy): domain Bacteria; kingdom Bacillati; phylum Actinomycetota; class Actinomycetes; order Frankiales; family Frankiaceae; genus Frankia; species Frankia sp. CoBUL1. Next base: position 3,821 of record NZ_CDXDOS010000173.1, on the reverse strand, counting down.
GCCGTTGGCTTCGTTGTGTTTTTCGTTGTAGGAGACCAGGTCGTGCAGGGTGAACCCGTCGTGCGCGGTGATGAAGTTGATCGATGCCCACGGCCGGCGCCCGCTGTTCTCGTACAGGTCGCTCGATCCGGTCAGCCGGGAGGCGAACTCGGCGATCCCGTGGTCCTGCCCGCGCCAGAAGCCGCGGACGGTGTCGCGGTATTTACCGTTCCACTCGGTCCACAGTGGGGGGAAGTTCCCCACCTGGTAACCGCCCTCGCCGAGGTCCCACGGTTCCGCGATCAGCTTGACCTGGGAGACCACCGGATCCTGCTGGACGAGGTCGAAGAACGATGACAGCCGGTCGACGTCGTAGAACTCCCGGGCCAGGGTCGCCGCGAGATCGAACCGGAACCCGTCCACGTGCATGTCGGTGACCCAGTAACGCAGCGAGTCCATGATCAGTTGTAGCACGTGTGGGTGTCGTACCCGCAGGCTGTTGCCGGTGCCCGTGTAGTCCATGTAGTACTGGGGACGGTTGTCCACGAGCCGGTAGTAGGCGCTGTTGTCGATGCCGCGGAAGCACAGCATCGGACCCATGTGGTTGCCCTCGGCGGTGTGGTTGTAGACGACGTCGAGGATCACCTCGATCCCGGCCTCGTGCAGGTTCTTGACCATTCCCTTGAACTCCTGCACCTGGCGGCCGTGGCCGCCGGAGGCGGAGTAGCCGCTGTGCGGCGCCAGGAACGCGATGGAGTTGTAGCCCCAGTAGTTGCGCAGCCCGCGGCTGACCAGATGCTCGTCATGGACGAACTGGTGCACCGGCAGCAGCTCGATCGCGGTCACGCCGAGCTTGCGATAGTGGTCGATCATCACCGGGTGGGCGACTCCCGCGTAGGTCCCGCGGTACTCCTCCGGCAGGCCGGGATGGTTCTTGGTCAGCCCCCGGACATGCGCCTCGTAGATCACCGACTCGTTGTAGGGCCGGCGTGGCGGGCGGTCCCCGTTCCAGTCGAAGAACGGGCTGATTACCACCGACTTCATCATGTGGGGACCGGAGTCGGAGTCGTTGACGCTGTCGGGGTCGCCGAAGGTGTAGGGGAACACCGCCTGGTCCCAGGCGACCTCCCCGTCGACCGCCTTCGCGTACGGGTCGAGGAGGAGCTTGGTGGGGTTGCAGCGCAGCCCTCGGGCGGGGTCGTAGGACCCGTGGACCCGATAGCCGTAGCGCTGGCCCGGTCCCACGGTGGGAAGGTAGGCGTGCCAGACGAAGGCGTCCCGTTCCCGCAGGTCGATCCGCTCCTCGTTGCCCGCGTCGTCGAACAGGCACAGCTGGACCCGGTCGGCGACCTCGGAGAAGATCGCGAAATTTGTGCCCGATCCGTCGTATGTGGCGCCCAGGGGATAGGGGCTGCCGGGCCATACCTGTGACATACGACCGAAGCCTACGGGCCGAACGGTATTCGCGGGCCGGGGTCGCTTCATCCCGGGTTCGCGGCGCCTGCGATCCTTGAAGATTCTTTGATCGCCTGCTGAACGCCGCAGTCTATCATGGAGTCATGTCCGACGGGACGATCTGGATCGTCATCGCCGGCGCCCTGGTCGTCGGCGAACTACTGACGCTGGACCTGACGCTGGCGATGTTCGCGCTGGCCGCGCTCATCGGGGCCGGTGTCGCGCTGCTCGGCGTCGATCTGGTCTGGCAGATCGTCGCCTTCGTGGTCGCGGCGGGTGGATTCGGGCTGGGGCTGCGTCCGGTGGCGAAGCGTCAGCTGCAACGTACGCCGCCCCTGCTCACGGGTACCGACGCGCTCGTCGGAGAGCGCGCGATGGTGGTGGAGCGGGTCGACGGCGGCGGGGGTCGCGTGAAGATCAAAGGAGAGATCTGGTCGGCCCGGTCCTACCCCACCACCACCGTGCTCGAGGCCGGCAGCGAGGCGCGGGTGCTGCGCATCGATGGTGCCACCGCCATCGTCCACAGTTTCGAGCTCTGACGACCGGGGCCCCGGCGCCCCCGGCGATGCCAGTGGATGTGACAGCGCCGGCATCGGGCCGGCAGGCCTTCAACCGGCCGGCATCGGGACGGCCGGCATCGGGACGGCCGGCATCGGGACGGCCGGCATCGGGACGGCCGGCATCGGGACGGCCGACATCGAGGGGGCTGACAGTGAGGGGTACGCCATGGCAGGAGTGATCGCCGCCGCGATGATCGCGGTGGTCCTACTGATTTTTCTGGTCCGGGCGGTGCGCATCGTGCCGCAGGCGCGCGCGATGGTCATCGAACGGCTGGGCCGGTATCACCGCACGCTGACGCCGGGCCTCGCGATCCTGGTCCCGGTTGTCGACCGGGTGCGTGACCGCATCGACCTTCGGGAGCAGGTGGTCAGCTTCCCGCCGCAGCCGGTGATCACCGAGGACAACCTGGTGGTCGGGATCGACACGGTGATCTATTTCCAGGTCACCGACCCGCGGGCGGCGACCTACGAGATCGCGAACGTGATCCGGGCGATCGAGCAGCTGACCGTCACCACTCTGCGCAACGTGATCGGTGGGATGAACCTGGAGGCGACTCTCACCTCGCGGGACCAGATCAACGGGCAGCTGCGCGGCGTGCTCGACGAGGCCACCGGAAGGTGGGGAATCCGGGTCAACCGGGTGGAGCTCAAGGCCATCGATCCGCCGAAGTCCATCCAGGACTCGATGGAGAAGCAGATGCGGGCCGAGCGGGACCGCCGGGCCGCGATCCTGACCGCGGAAGGCGTCAAGCAGAGCGAGATCCTGCGGGCCGAGGGGGAGAAGCAGGCCGCGATCCTGCGGGCCGAGGGGGAGCGGGAGGCGCAGATCCTCACCGCTCAGGGCGAGGCCCAGGCGATCGACACCGTCTTCCGGGCGATCCACGAGGGTGACGCGGACCAGAAACTGCTAGCCTACCAGTATCTGCAGACGCTGCCGCGGATCGCCCAGGGGCAGGCGAGCAAGTTGTGGATCGTGCCCAGCGAGCTGACCACCGCCCTCGGCGGCCTCGGCGGCCTGTTCGGCGGTGCGGACCAGGCGGACAAGACCGTCGGGGCCCGTCCCGCGCCCTCCGAGGGTCCGTCCGCGGGACCTCCGTCAACCGGTTCGTAACTCCCGGGTCTACCGGTCCGGCGGCTCGTCGGTCCGGCGGCTCGTCGGCCGTCGTCGCCTGATCTTTTCGGGTGACCCGCCTCCTCGGATGACCTGCCCGATCGGCTCATCCCGAGCCCGTCACCAATGGTTGGTGCGGACAAGACTTCCGGCCATTTAGTGATACTTCAGGAGGAGGTAGGGCTAGTCCGCTGAGCCGGACCATGGGACGATTCACTCAGCCGAACGGGGGCGGGTCGACGGGCGCAGGGGAAGGCGTTCCTCGTCGACGGAGGTCCCGCGTGGTCGCAATGTCCCCGACAGCTCGTGAGCTGTCATCCGGCTCGTCGTCCTTCGCCGTGCCGGGCAAGCTGGCGGTTCTCGCCTGTCCGCCGGCGCTGTGCCCGCACCTGGAGTTCACCGTGTCCGGCGTTCTGTCGTCGCCAGTGTCGTTGACCTGGACGGCGCAGCCCGGCATGCCCGGATTTCTCTTCGCCGGGCTGGAGTGGCGGGCGTCGCCTGCTACCGCGGGGCGGGTGGCTGGCGCGCTGCGCCGGCTCGGGCATGTCACGTTCGAGACCGTCGAGGGACCCTCACCAGGGTGTGACGCCGAGCGGTACTCCTACACCCCCGATCTAGCGGGAGTTTCCTAGATAAGTTGATCTTTGGAGTCCGTTGAGCTGGCCGGTGGCTGGTTCAGGACGGTCTGAGATGAGGATTTCCGGTGTGGGCTGGGT
>NZ_CDXDOS010000172.1:0-7362 GCF_978021245.1 Frankia sp. CoBUL1 | reverse complement strand
GGCGGCCTGCAGCCGCCGAGCCGTGCGGATCACCGGTTCGACGAACCGGGCCGCCAGCGGGCCGAGGACGGCCATCAGCAGCACGTAACAGGCGGCAAGCGGGCCCAGCCGGGGTTCGAGGCCGGCCGCCACCGCGAGGCCCGCGATGACGATCGAGAACTCGCCGCGTGCGACGAGGGCGGCCCCGGCCCGGAACCGGCCCATGGTCCCGATTCCCGCCGAGCGGGCGGCCCACCATCCCGTCATGACCTTTGTCGCGGCTCCGGCGATCGCGAGCAGGGACCCGGTGAGCAGCGCCGGAGGGATCTCAGCGGGATCGGTCTGCATGCCGAAGAAGACGAAGAAGACCGCCGCGAACAGATCGCGCAGCGGCCGCAGGACCTCCTCTGCACCCTCGGCGACTGGTCCGGACAGGGCGATGCCGACGAGGAACGCACCCACCGCGGCCGACACCTGCATACGCTGGGCGACCCCGGCGACGAACAGGGCCAGCCCCAGGGCCCGGAGCAGCAGGATCTCGTCGTTGCGGTGGGCCTTCGGGTTGAAGACCAGCCGGGTGACCTTCTCGCTGTGCCGCAGCGCGATGTAGAGCACCGCCACCAGGACTCCGAGCGCGATCGCCACGGTCAGCGATCCGCGCACGAACGTGTGATGGGCCAGCAACGCGGTGAGAACCGGCAGGTACACCGCCATGGCGAGGTCCTCGAGCACGAGGACGGACAGAACAACTGGCGTCTCCCGGTTACCGAGCCGCCCGAGGTCCCCCAGCACCTTCGCGATGATCCCCGAGGAGGAGATGGCCGTCACCCCACCCAGAACGACCGCCGCCGTCGGGCCCCAGCCGAGGAGGAACGCGGCGACGACCCCGGGGGTGGCGTTGAGCGCCAGGTCGAGCACCCCGGCCGGCGCCTGTCTGCGCAGCCCGGACAGCAGCTCGTCGGCGGTGTACTCCAGACCGAGGGTAAGCAGCAGGAGGACGACCCCGATCTCCGCGCCGACCCCGATGAACTCCTCGCTGGCACCGAGCGGCAGCAGGCCACCCCGGCCGAACGCCAGCCCACCCACCAGGTACAGGGGAATCGGTGAGACACTGATGCGCAGCGCGAGGTGCCCGAGGACTCCTAGGCAAAACAGAATCCCGCCGAGCTCGAGGAAGGTCGTCGCGGTGGAGTGCACGCGGTCCCGACTGCCCTCCCTGCCCGCGTCAGCCGTTGCGGAGCAACATACCGACGGATGCGGTGTTCTCCGGCGTACCGACGACAACGACGACGTCTCCGGCCTCGAATCGGAAGTCCGGCCGCGGGGATGCGAGCACCTGCTGGTCGCGGACGACCGCGACGATGGAGGCGCCGGTGCGGGTACGGGCCTGGGTGTCCCCGAGCTCGCGGCCCACGTAGGGCGAGCCGGGCAGGATCACGATCTGCTCACCGACGAGCCCGGCGAAGACACGGTTGAGGTCGGCGAGCTTCTCGACGATGCGCGGGGCACCGAGCAGCTCGGAGAGCACGTCGCCCTCCTCCGGCGTCAGCGCGATGGACTCACGCGAGGCGTCCGGGTCGTCCGCGTCATAGATCACGAGGTCCCGGCGCCCGTGATGATGGGACACGACTCCGAGCCGGCGGCCGCTGCGCGTCGCGAAGTCATGCCGCAGCCCGATGCCAGGCAGCGCGGTCTCCTCGATCTCCACAGCAACCTCTCCGGCGCTCCGATGGCCTGCCTTCCCAGGAAGGCCCAGATGACCAGCCCCATCACACAGTAGTCAACCATCCGCGACCGCGCCTGGACGGTGTGCCCGCCCGGCCCCTACCCCACGGAGCGCGGGGATCCGCGGATCCGCGCGCTCCGTCGGCGTGTCGGCATCACGACACGTATCGGTCGAGGAGGTCGAGGAGATCCCCGCCACGATGTTCTTGCGTGACGCGTTATGACGGAAGAACGTCGCAGTAGGACAATGCCGCAGTAGAGCAGCGTCGCAGTAGAGCACCCTCTCCTCGCCCCGCCCACGATCCACTCAGGAGGGTTACCCGACGTGCTGACCCGAAGCGCCCGCCTGTTCCGCCGGATCGCCCTGACCGTACTGGGTCTCGGCGTCCTCGGCCTCGGGATCGCGATGTTGGCGCTGCCGGGTCCGGGATTCCTCGTCGTGGCGCTCGGGTTCTTCATCCTGAGTCTGGAGTACGAGTGGGCGCGCAGCCGTTTCGAGCAGGCCCGACGCAAGGCCGCCGACCTCGCCGATCAGGCGGCCGCGAACCGGTTCTCGTCGGCGTTCACGATTCTGTTCGCGCTGGGGATGATCGCTGCGGGAATCGCGTGGATCGTGGTCGACACCCTTCCCGCGTCCTCCGGGTGGTCCGGCGGAAGCCTGATCCTCAGTGGGCTCGTCATCCTGACCACCATGATCGTGAGTCTCTGGCAGGCGAAGGAGGCCCGCGATGCCGGCCGGCCCACGCCCGCCGAACTCCTCGCCCGGCGGGAGCTGGAGAAGAGTCGATCCTGATGGGCGAAAATCTACTGGCCCTGGGTGACCTGATTGATTCCGAGTACGTGCGGCTGGGCGTACACACACTTGTACAGGGCCGCGCGGTCGGCGCTCGACGCCTTCGCGACGTCGTACCGCAGCGGATAGATCCGGCTGGTGGCCAGCTGGTTGCGGTCCTTCGGCAGCTGGATGGCCCTGCCCACCGAGGGGCACGCGGCGCGCACCGCGTCCTTCTGCGCCTCGGTGGCTCCCGGGGCGAAGTACACGACGGCCTCCTGTTGCGGCGGCGGCCCGTCCAACGTCGCGTAGATCCCGAAAACGATCAGGCCGATGGTGGCGAGTACCGCCACGACGACCATCGTCCGGCGCCGAGGGTCGGCCAGGTAGCGAGCGGCACGGGCGACAGCAGGTGACGACGGTGGGGCCACGTGGTGAGTCCTGTCACATCGGGGAAGGAAATCTGGTCCGGACGACGGCTGGAGCACCGCCATGACCGGACCCCCAACGTAGTCCGCCGAGCGGGTCCGTAAGGTAAACGCCCTCATGAGGCTTAGCGACCTCCGCCACGGGTGACCGCCGGCCCGCCGCTGCGCGGCGTGCTCGTACCGGTTCACCGTCGACCGGCGGCGCTGTGCCCGCGATCGCGCCCAACGGCGGGCGACCCCGATGACATCGACCTCGATGATCATCAATTATTCGACGATCATCGATCCAGCGATGATCACAACCAGTGGACCATGGGAGCGAGGAACAGGTCGTGCCATCCCTGATCGAGGACTACGCGCTGATCGGCGACACCCACTCCGCGGCGCTCGTGTCGCGCACCGGGTCGATCGACTGGCTGTGCCTGCCCCGATTCGACTCGCCGTCGTGCTTCGCCGCCCTGCTCGGCGACTCCGAGGCGGGCCACTGGAAGATCGCTCCCGTCGAGCCGGTCCTGGGCGTCAGCCGGCGCTACCGGGGCGACACGCTGGTCCTGGAGACGGACATGACGACCGCGTCCGGCACCGTGCGCATCGTCGACGCGATGTTTCCCCGCGCAGGCACGCACACCGTGCTCCGCCTGGTCGAATGCCTCGAAGGCGCGGTCCACCTGCGATCGGAGACCCGGTTTCGCTTCGACTACGGCTCCATCGTGCCGTGGGTCCGCCGGGTGGACGAGCACACCATGTCGGCGGTGGCCGGGCCGGATGCGGTCACCCTGCGGACGACCGCCCCGATGGAGGGGCACGACATGGCCACCTACGCCGACTTCCACGTCGCCGCCGGCCAGTCGGTACCGTTCTCATTGACCTGGACCCCCTCCCATCAGACTCCCCCGCCGTCCCACGACGTCCGGCGCATGATCACCCTCACCGAGGCGTGGTGGTCGGACTGGATGGCGGGCTGCACCTACGACGGCCAGTGGCAGCCGGCCGTCCGCCGGTCGCTGATCACCCTCAAGGCGCTCACCTACGCCCCGACCGGAGGGATCGTCGCCGCCGTCACGACCTCGTTGCCGGAGCACATCGGCGGCGTGCGCAACTGGGACTACCGGTACTGCTGGCTTCGGGATGCGACGATCACGCTGCTCGCCCTGCTCGACGCCGGGTTCACCAGCGAGGCGACCGCATGGCGGGAGTGGCTGCTGCGCGCGGTCGCCGGTGACCCCTCCCGGGTACAGATCATGTACGGCGTTGCCGGGGAACGCCGGCTGCCCGAATACGAGATCCCGTGGCTACCGGGGTACGAGAACTCCGCCCCGGTGCGGGTCGGCAACGCCGCCGTCGACCAGTTCCAGCTCGACGTCTACGGCGAGGTCCTCGACGCCCTGCATGTCGCGCGGGTCGCGGTCGCCAACCGTCGCCAGACCGTGCCTGGGCTGGCGCTCCCCGGCGGGCAGACCATCACCGACAGCCATGCGGACGACTCCTGGCCGCTGCAGACCAAGCTGATGGACTTCCTCGAGACCGGCTGGCGGAAGACCGACGAGGGCATCTGGGAGGTGCGCGGCCCCCGCCGCCACTTCGTCCACTCGAAGGTGATGGCCTGGGTCGCGGCCGACCGGGCGGTACGCGGGATCGTCGAGTCCCGGCTACCGGGCCCTGTCGACCGCTGGTCGGCGCTGCGGGACGAGATCCACGCGGAGGTCTGTACCCGCGGGTTCGACTCCGAACGCAACACCTTCACCCAGTTCTACGGCTCCAAGGAACTCGACGCGGCGCTGCTGTACATGCCGCTGGTGGGGTTCCTGCCCGCCACCGACCCCCGCGCCGTGGGAACAGTCGCCGCCATCGAGCGGGAGCTGATGGAGGACGGGTTCGTCCTGCGGTATCCGACGGCCGAGGACGGCGCGGTCGACGGACTGCCCGCGGGCGAGGGCGCCTTCCTGGCCTGCACCTTCTGGTTGGCCGACAACTACGCCCTGTCCGGGCGGGTCCACGAGGCTCAGGAACTGTTCGAACGCCTGCTGTCGTTGCGTAACGACGTCGGGCTCCTCGCGGAGGAGTACGACCCCAGGCTGGGCCGGATGACGGGCAACTTCCCGCAGGCGTTCAGCCACGTCCCCCTGGTCAACACCGCGCGGACGCTCACCGACGCGCTGCGCGGCACACCGCGCTCGCGCACCGACCGGGCCCACCCGCCCGGCCACTTCTTCGGCTGAGCCCGCGGGACACCGACTGAGCCCGCGGGACACCCGGCTGACTACCGGCTCGTAACATACCGTGCACGCCGATACTGGATTCGTACGATCGGCGTGATCGGGATTCACGTTTTCGACGGACGGACAGGGGACGGGCGTGGTAGGTCGCATCGCGGTGATCGGCGGTGGAATTCTCGGGCTGGCGGTCGCCCGTCGGCTCGGGCAGGTCGAACCGGGATCGGCCGTGACGGTGTTCGAGAAGGAACAGGACATCGCCCGGCATCAGACCGGCCGCAACAGCGGCGTCGTCCACGCCGGTCTCTACTACGTCCCAGGTTCGCTCAAAGCGACCCTGTGCCGCCGTGGGGTCGGGCTGCTGCGGGAGTTCTGCGCCACGCACCGCATCCGGTACGACGAGTGCGGCAAGATCGTGGTCGCCGTCGACAACAGCGAGCTCGAACGGTTGGCCGAGATCGAGAAGCGGGCGACGGCGAACGGCGTACCGCGGACCCGGATGCTCGACGCCGACGAGCTGCGGTCCGTCGAACCCCATGCCCGCGGGGTCGCCGCCCTGCACTCACCCACCACCGCCATCGTCGACTATCCCGGGGTCGCGCGGGCCCTGCGTACCGAGATCGTCGCCGCTGGCGGGGCCGTGCGCACCGGAGCCGAAGTGATCGGGGTGGAGGATCGTCCAGCCGGCGTCCACCTTCGCCTCACGGTCGCCGGAACCGCGCGCGCGCGGCCCAACGGCAATCACGAGATGGCGTCCCGCAACGGTGGCCGGGTCGCCGTCGTCTCCGAAAGCGTCGGGCCGTTCGACCTGCTGATCTCCTGTGCCGGGCTGCAGTCGGATCTGGTGGCGACACTGACCGGCGAGGACGCCTCCCCGCAGATCGTTCCCTTCCGGGGCGACTACTGGCTGCTGCGCCCCGAGCGGCGTGGCCTCGTCCATGGGCTGATCTATCCGGTTCCGGATCCGCGATATCCCTTCCTCGGTATCCATCTCACCAAGCGCATCGACGGGGAGATCCTGGTCGGGCCGAACGCGATGCTGGCCACTGCCCGAGAGGGGTACACGGTCGGCACCGTCCAGGGCGCTGACCTGCGACGGACGCTCGCCTGGCCGGGGTTCCACAAGATGGCGAAGACCCACTGGAAGACCGGCGCCAAGGAGATGCTGCGCACGGCGAGCAAGCGGGCCTTCGTCGCCGAGGCCCGGCGCTATGTCCCCGAGCTGCGGGCCACCGACGTGGTTCGTGGCCCCGCAGGAGTCCGGGCCCAGGCCGTCGCCCGCGACGGTAGCCTCGTCGACGACTTCGTCCTGTCCCACAACGGACGAGTCGTGCATGTCCGTAACGCGCCATCTCCCGGCGCGACGGCGTCGTTGGCGATCGCTGAGCACATCGTCAGCAAAATCGTTCCTGAACGGGCCAGCTGACCGGCCTGAGAAACCGACAAGCCCGAGATTGACAATCCCGCGGCAACCCGTGCATCAAACCCGACGCGGCCGCCCACCAGGCCACGGCAGACGCTGGGATGGGCGAAGCCGGTCGAGGTTTTCAACGATTTACTGGCGAAGCACGCGTCGCCGTGACCGCTTGATTCCACACAGGTATTGGCGGCTCTCCGCAGTTCAAACCAGTCGTGGAAGTCGGACAGCTCCCGGGACACGGTCCTCCCCTTTCCTCGAGCGATCAACCCGGACAGGGTCCAGATTCCCTCTCGCTCCTTGAGGCCGATGTGGCCTCTGGTCGAGGATGGCGCAATGGCGTGGTGGGACCGGCCGCCCGGAGCGGAGGCTCCCCCGCCCCGGGCGGCGCGTCCGGAGGGACCGGACACCGGTATACCGCCGTCGGGATGCGTCGACGGCGGTATACCGGCAGACCCGCGCAGGGCCGCCGTTCACACCGTGTAGGGACGCTTCTCCCTGGCCTCCGCGAGCGCGACCGCCCACCACGCGAGTTTCCTGATCAGGGTCTGGGCAGCGGTGTTGCAGCCTTCGGGATCCTTGGGCGTGCCATCGGCGTGGAACCGGTCCCAGGCACCGTGGAAGCTGACCGTACCGCGGATGGTGACCGCGTGCAGCTCGGCGAAAACCTGGCGCAGGTGCTCCACCGCGCGCAGGCCGCCCGCCTGGCCGCCGTAGGAAACGAAACCCACCGGCTTCGCCTGCCACTCGGTGTAATGCCAGTCGATGACATTCTTGAGAACGGCCGGGTAACTGTCAGGGCTGCGCGAAGGTCGCGTGGTGTGACGG
>NZ_CDXDOS010000171.1:4679-7508 GCF_978021245.1 Frankia sp. CoBUL1 | reverse complement strand
GGCTAGCGGATCGCCGTCCCCGGGATACGGCCGACGGACGACGATCGATACCTTCTGCGCATGCCGCATTCGGGCAGCTTCGGGCTCCTCCTGACCGTGCACGTCGTTCTCGGGGTCTTCGTCATCGGTCCGCTGACACTGATCACCGTGGTCACCCCGCGCCTGCTGCGGTTGGGGGCCGGTGCCCTGCCGATCCTGCGCCTGTGCGTGCGGATGATCCGGGCTCTCGCGCTCGCCTCACTGCTCATCGTCGTGACGGGCCTCGGGCTGGTGCATCAGGGATCATTCGGCAGCGTGCGGTCGCTGGGCGACCCCTGGCTGTCGGGTGCCCTCGTGCTGTGGGTGGTGGCCACCGGGATCTCGCTGGGCATGATCGCGCCCGGGCTCGCCCACGCCGTCAAGGAGATCGACGCGGGCGGTGACACGCGTCGGCGTACCCTTCCAATCATGGGGGGTGTCGCCGTGAGCACCGCCTGCTGGATACTGATCATCGCTTTCATGGTCATCAAGCCCGGGACCTGACGCGGCCGGGCCACCGCGACGATCCGGGGGGGCGGGTCGGCGCTCAGCTCGCCTGCGCGAGCGTCCCGCGACGATCGACTTCCCCGCGATGCACGACATCGTCAAGCTTGTCCAGGATGCGACCCCAGACCTGGCGGGGAAGCTCATGCCCCATCCCGTCGATCTCCAGCAGCTCCGCGAGCGGGATCGCCGCGGCCGTCAACCGACCACCGAGGACCGGGACGAGCGGGTCCGCGTCACCGTGGACGACGAGGGTGGGGACCGGGAGCCGTGCGAGCCCGGGGGTGCGGTCGGGCGCCGCGAGCACGGCGGCGATCTGGCGCATGACCCCGACCGGGTTCGGGCGACGGCCCCATTGGATCTCGGCCCGCCGCCGCAGCCACGCCACGTCCGGCGCGAACAACGGCGAGCCCAGGACCTCCTGCGCCTCGTGCCCGGCGAGGACGAACTCCTCCAGGTCGGCCGGCGCCGGCCGCAGGAACAGCGCAATCGCCTCGGCGGTCGGCTGCACCCGGTGGTCACCCGGATGGGACATCATCGAGGTGAGGCTGCGCACCCGCTCGGGGTTCCCGAGGGCCGCGATCTGGGCGATCATGCCACCCATCGAGCTGCCCATCAGGTGCGCCGACTCGATCCCGAGGGCGGTCAGCAGGCCGATCGCGTCCGCGGCCAGGTCATCGAGCCGGTAGGGGGCGAGGTCGAAGCGACCGCTCAGGATCGCCGCCAGGTCGGGCCGACCGAGCTGGTCGAGATGAGTGGACAGTCCCACGTCCCGGTTGTCGAAGATGATCGTTCGATAACCGCGACGACCGAGCGCGGCCAGCAGGTCCGGGTGCCAGCCGACGAGCGGCTGCCCGAGGCCGCCGATCAGGAGCAGCGGCAACCCGTCCTCGTCTCCGTGGATCTCGTAGGCGAGGTCGATGCCGTTGACTGAGACGATACCCATGGTCGGAAGGTAGCCATCCCATGGCGCCGGCGCACGAGTTCCACCGGCAATCGGCCGGAGGTTACCCGAAAGGGCCAGGCGGATGCCGGCAGCGCGGCCGTCGAGCGGCGAACACCCCACCCATCAACTACTTTAGGTAGTCGATCGACTTCCTAAAGCGATTATCCTGCTGGGCGACCCCACCGGACGGGCACACATGATCTTTCCGACGATCGAGTTTGCGGCGTTCCTTGTCGTGGTGCTGGCGATCTCCTGGCTGCTGATGCCCCGGCCGAGGCTGTGGAAGCCGTTCATCCTCGGGGCGTCGTATTTCTTCTACGGCTTCGCGGACGCACGCTTCGTGCTGCTGATCGTGGCCTCCACCTTGATCAACCAGGGTGCCGCCGTCGCGGTCCACCGCTGGCGCGACCGCCGCCTCCTCATCGCCGCGATCGTCTGCGACCTCGGCCTGCTCGGCTGGTTCAAGTACTACAGCTTCTTCGCCCTGTCGGTGGACCGCGCGCTGGCCGAGATCGGCCTCCCCACGGCGCTGCCCCTGCTCCAGGTGGCGCTGCCGATCGGGATCTCGTTCTTCACCTTCCAGGCGCTGTCCTACGTCATCGACGTCCATCGCGGCACCAGCACACCCGCGTCGCTGCTGGACTTCGCCGTGTACGAGGCGTTCTTCCCGCATCTGGTCGCCGGTCCCATCGTGCGTGCGCGCGAGTTCATCCCCCAGCTCGCCACGCCACGGGATCCGAACCAGGTCCAGGCCACCCGGGCCGTGTTCCTGATCGTGGGCGGCCTGGTCAAGAAGGTGGTGCTCGCCGATCTGATCGCCTCACGCCTCGTCGACCCCGTCTTCGACGCACCCGGCCAGCACTCGTCGCTGGAGATCGCCACGGCCGGCTACGGCTACGCCGTGCAGATCTACTGTGACTTCTCGGCGTACTCCGACATCGCGATCGGGATCGCCCTCCTGCTCGGCTTCCGCTTCCCGGACAACTTCGACCGTCCCTACGCGGCCGTCACCCTGCAGGACTTCTGGCGCCGCTGGCACATGACCCTGTCCCGATGGCTACGCGACTACGTCTACCTACCGCTCGGAGGGAACCGGAAGGGGAAGCGGCGCACCTACCTCAACATCATGATCACCATGACTCTGGGCGGTCTCTGGCACGGCGCCGCCTGGACGTTCGTCCTGTGGGGAGCGCTGCACGGCGGTGGGCTGGTGACCGAACGCCGGATCCGGGCCCGACGGGCGGACCGGATCCGGGCGACGGAACGGGCCCGAGCCACGGGACAGGAGCAGATCCCGGGACAGGCCCGAGCCACGGGACAGGAGCAGATCCCGGGACAGGCCGAATCGGCGGGGCTCTCCG
>NZ_CDXDOS010000171.1:0-4541 GCF_978021245.1 Frankia sp. CoBUL1 | reverse complement strand
CGGAGAGCCCCGCACCGCTCCTTTCCACTGGCGGATCCGGCGCCGTTATTGGTCCCGGTCCCGCTGCCGGCTTCGGCATCGCCGGCAGTTCCGCGGGGACGCCGACCACCGCGAGCCACCAGACGATCATCGCCGCACAGGCCGCGCTTCCCGAAGCGGTCCCCAACCCGGTCCACGCCTGGGCCGGCCGGCTGGCCGTCTTCCACTTCGTGTGTGCCACCTGGGTCCTGTTCCGAGCGCCCGACCTGGCAACGGCACGCGAGCTCGTCGTCCGGCTGTTCACCGCGAGCGGACCGGCGCCGCTGGTCACTCCGACGGTCCTCGCCGCCATCGGGGTGGGACTGGCCACCGCAGCCGTCCCCCGCGTCTGGTGGATCCACGCGCAGGCCGCCTTCACCCGACTGCGCCTTGGCGCTCAGATCGCGCTGCTCACCCTGAGCATCATGATCATTTATGCGATCGTTGGCCCGCAGGACGTCGCGCCGTTCATCTACTTCCGCTTCTGAGTCACGCTCGCCTGCTCTCCCCAGCCCAACCCCGGTCCCGGAGCCTGAGTGTTACCCCGGCCGGGGTCGCCCAGGCCGGACGATACGAGCAACGGCGAGAGGGGCTTTAACTTAGAGTAATCGAATAGCAACGCCCGATCACATTCCGGGACATCTGTGACCTGCGTCAACGAAGCCGAGGGGCGATGACTGAGCGTGAAGATTCGGCGCCACCGGGACCCCCGGCGACCGCAGCCGCGGCAACCACCGGTGTCGTCCGGGTTCGGCAGGCCTTCCTACTGGTAGCCGTCACCCTGGGTCTGCTGGCGGTGCTCCGCGCCTCGGCGATGGTGCACGCGGGCGAGGGCATGCGCCCAGGACTCACCCGCACGCTCGTGCTGGGCGGGGCCCGTCCGATCGAACGGATCACCCGGACCGTCCATCTCGACGAACCGGACCGGTGGTTGTCACGCGCGTTCGGTCACGACGCCAAGTCCGGCGGAACCTTCTCCGAGCTGGCATCGGCGGCCAGCCGAGCTGAAGCCGAGCCCGATCGCCCCGGCACCCTCGGGCCGGGCGCCGCCGGTTCCCACCGCTCCCCGCTGCCACCGCGCCACCCGACCGCGGCCGATCCGCTGCGCGTCCTGGTCACCGGGGACTCGCTGACGGAATCACTCGGTCCGAGCATCATGAACAGTGCGCCCGCCGCGATCCGGGCACAGACCGAGACGCGGTTCGGCACGGGCCTGGTGCGGCCCGACTTCTTCGACTGGGCCACCCATGCCCGGGCGCAGATCACGCAGCGCAACCCGGAGCTGGTGATCGTCGCCATGGGCGGGAACGACGGCCAGGGCATCACGCTTGCGGACGGAACCGTCCTGCCAGCCGGATCGGACGCGTGGACCGCCGAGTACCAACGGCGTGCCATCGTCGTGATGCGGATCTGGAGCGGCGACGGGGCCCGCCGAGTGCTGTGGCTCAGCCTCCCGCCAGCCCGGTCGGACCAGCTGAACGGCTACTTCCGCCGGCTGAACGAGGCGACCCTCGACGCCACGACCAGGGTGGTCGGAGCCCGATATCTCGATCTCACCCCGTGGTTGTCGAAGAACGGCGCATACAGCGACTACCTCACCAGCGCGGACGGTAACACCGTCCTGGCCCGAGCCCGTGACGGCGTGCACCTGAGTCTCGACGGCGCGCGGATCGCCTCGGGACACGTTCTGGAGACCGTGCGCAGCACGTGGAACCTGCGGTGAACGACGATCGGACCGACCAACCGAACTGGACGATCAGACCGACCGAACTCTCAACGGGGGCGGAACCCGAAGCCCGCGCCGTCCAGATCCCGGCGAGCCTCCAGGACGGCGACCCGGGCTGCGGCCAGGACGTCGAGACCGGACGGCGCCGCCGCACCGGGCACCGAGATCGCGGCGACGAGCTCGTCGGCGAGGACCGCGAGCTGGTCGGTCAGGGCATGCGGCGCCAGCCGCGGCGGACGAGCGCCGGCCGGCGCTCCCGTGCCGGCCCGCTCGCCGAGCGACGCCAGTTCGTCGAGCAGCCGAACGGCCCGCTCCGCCCTGGTACCACCGGATTCCACCGGAACATCCCATGATGACCCGGACCAACACTGAAGGCGGTGAATCAGCAGGCCGACCTCACGGGTGAGATCACGGGTGAGATCACGGACCTCGTCGAACATCCGAGCAGGTTACCTGACGATGACGGGAACGGGTCTTGCTCTCTACTGTGGTATAAGGCACCCTCCAGACATGGTCCGTTGACGTCGGGTTTCACCTCAGGAGGCGCGCATGTCGCTGAACCGCTCCGCCCAGACCCACCAGATCCTCATCGAGCGGATACCGAAGGCAACCGGCCACGACGTGAACCACTGGCTCGATCGGCTCGACGACGGACCCGGCCTGCTCCGCTTCGCAGAGCGCGTCAACTGGCTGCGGGCCGAGCACGACCTGCCGCACTGCTATGCGGCGGCCCTGGTCCATGAGGCCGATCTGCGGCGGCGGGCGATCCGCGCGTAGACACTCGGCGGCCTCGGCCGCGCAGGTCCGGCCGCGCAGGTCCGGCCGCTCGGTGGGGCGTCGAGGTACGGCCCGGCTTCCCGCAGCTGTCCCCCGCCCCATGGCGCCGGGTACTCGGCGCCATGGGGCGGACACATGGTCCGCATCGTTGACGCGCCCGGTCGGCCACCGGACACATCACAATGACTGCATGAACCTCGACGCAGCCACTGAGTTCGTACGCGATCACCACCGGGCGGTGCTCAGCACCACCCGCCGGGATGGCACGCCCCAGATGTCACCGGTCACCGTCGGGGTGGACACCGACGGCCGTCTGCAGATCAGCAGCCGGCTCACCGCCTACAAGGTCCGCCACATCGAGCGGGATCCGACCGTACGGATCTGTGTGTTCCCCGATGAGTTCTTCGGGCCCTGGGTGCAGATCAACGGAACCGCCGAGATCGTCCGGCTACCGGCGGCGATGGACCTCCTGATCGCCTATTACCGAGACATCGCGGGTGAGCATCCCGACTGGGACGACTACCGGGCGGCGATGATCCGCGATCAGCGATGCATCATCCAGATCACTGCCCGGTCGGCGGGGCCGGACGTCTCGGGCTGAGGAGCAGGCTTGAGGACACCTGCCACGCGCGCGCCCTGACCTGATCATCGGCAGGACCCGGCCCCACGACGGACCCGCGCGCTACTGCCGCAGCTTGGAGAGCAGGCGCAGCGTCTCCAGGTAGACCCAGACGAAGCCGATCAGCAGGCCGAATCCCGCCCGCCACGCCTCGGAACGCGGCGCATGGGACGCGATCGCCCGCTCGATGTAGTCGAAGTCGAGGATGAACTGCAGGCTCGCGACGCCGAGCACAAGCAGGCTGAACAGGATGCCGAGCGGCGTCGCATCGTTGATCACCGGCAGGTGACTTCCGCTGGTGGCCCTGATCACGAGGTCGGTCAGGCCGAGGAGCACGACCCCGAGGAGCACGCCGAATACGATACGGGCCATCCGGGGGGTGGCCCGTAGCCGACCACTACGGTAGGCGACCAGCATCGCGACAAAGATCAGACCGGTCCCGAGCAGGGCCTGCGGGATGATGCCGTTGAAGGCGTTCTCGTAGTAGCGCGAGACCGCCCCGACCGCCACCCCTTCGATCAGGGCGAAGGCGATGATGAGCGGCGGACTGATCAGGTTGCGAAACGAGACGAACAGGCTGATCGCCAGGGCGACGAGGCCGGCCCCCAGCGCGATGCCGGGCGAGTCCGGCGCGAGGGCCCAGCCGACCGCGCCACCGACCGCCAGCAGTGCGAACAGCCCCAGCGTGTGCACGACGACGTCGTCGATCGTGAGGGTGGTGGGCTGGCGGTAGTGGCTCGCCAACTCCTCGGGGGTCGGCGTGGGAGGAGACGCGAACCCACCGCGACGGAACGCGGGGTTCGAGGAACGAAGGTCGGCCATGGAGCCGGCTCCTCTCGGTCGCCTCCGGGGAGGCATCACCCTCGGTGACTACAGCCTACGTCACCGTCTGGAACGTTCCTTGGGATAGGGGAGTTCCCGGCGCACCGGGACACGGTGGACGGCGACCGACAAGGCATCGCGACGCACGTCCACGCGCGCATCCTCGCAGCATCCCACAGCGACGAAGCCTTCCCCTCCTCGGCCGCGGTTCATCGGTCAGATGCCCGGACGACCGAGAAAGGATTGTGCCGGTGGTCGGAGTCGAACCGACACTCGAGCTGTTTTTAGGACAGCCTCCTCTACCAGTTGGGATACACCGGCTCGTCTACATCGCTGATGTTTCTACCACGCTACGTAGGGTCTGGGAATAACACATGCGGAAAAAGTGGTCCGGAGATGGCGGTACGACCGAAAGCGTGACTCATCGTGACGAGGATGCCAACTGTTCGCCATCCCCTTCGATCAGTGGACAGCTCAGATCGCTAAAAGGCGGGTCCACCGTCGGGTTTGGTCCTGACGACCAGAGCGGAGACGCGGGAAAAACACCCCCACCTAAGCTTGTCGTTTAACCTTCGGGTG